>CATMOP010000142.1 GCA_950072225.1 uncultured Nitrospina sp. | reverse complement strand
ATGTTCTTCGGCTAAAGGCTCCCGCCAGTTTTTATAAATTTTTTCCTGAATCATGCCCACATATAACGATCGAACATATGCACCCGGGGTTCCTCCTTTTTTCGCGAACACATAGGAGTCCCCTGTCCCCGATTCACGGGCGCTGGAAATTTCCGCTTTTATTGGTTCTGAATCGACCAATAAAGAATCGAATTTCTTCAAAATGGAATCGTAGAATTCACCATTTTTTTGCGTGCTTTTCGCGGTCTCGGGTGTTTCCGTTTTCACATCGGGGACAAGGATGGGAGAAGCATCTATTTTGGCCAACTGTTCCAACTCCTTCAACAAATCCATTTCAGGAGTTTTGGGTTTTTTGGGCTTATTATTGTCAGAGACGGGTTCTTGTTGTTTCTCCTGAGAAGCTTCATTCCGAGGTGTCTCGGGAAGACTTTCTTTCATTTTAAGCTCTTCAAAATCCTCCAGAATATCTTCATGCAGGGGAACAGGGGCAACGGCCTTTTTATCTTCGATCTTTTTATTTTTTAAGGTTTCCAATTCCCGGAAAGTTTTTTCGGAAATGGGTTTCTGCTTAATCGATTTAGCAGGCACAGGTTTAATCTTTGGTTTTTCTAACCGTGCCAACTGATCAAGCTCTTCCACCAATTTTTTCCCCGGCGGGATCGTGAGAGCCATTCTCCCTTCAAGCTTATTCAAATCTTCCAGAATTCCATTGGACTTTGGCGTTTTGACCGTTGGAACCTTTTTCACTTCAGCGGGCTTGGAAGCCGTGGTTTCCTTTAATTTCGCCGATTTCTTTAGCGCTGTTTTTTTTTCAACACCCTTTTTCCTTGCCTTGGAATTTCTGGCTCTTGCCAGGGATTCGGAGCGTTTTTGCGCAGCCGATTTGAACCCTGTCGGTTCGCTGACCAAGCTTACCATAAATGCCGGGACAACCGTAATCTCTGGAATAGTGGGTTTTGGAAGAAACAAGACAACTGTCAATATCAGAAGATGCCAGAAAACAGAAAACACCAGCATCTGATTAAAATCAAAGGACTGAGGAAACCGGACTTTCATGACTCTTAAGGTTGTGTCACCATCCCAATATTTTGCACTCCAGCCTGCTTCACAGTGGATAATACATGCATGACGAAACCATAGTCCAGCGTCTTGTCCGCTCGCAGATAAACTCCCCCTTCTTTATGGGCTTGGATATACTGCTCCACATTACGGGTTAAGCCCATCAGGTTCGCCTGTTCCTCCTGCTTCCAGAATATTTTTTTGTTGCTCTTTAAAGTGATAGTTGGAATTTCTTTGATGGGAATAGGGGCGATCGATGCTTTAGGAAGTTGGACCTCCATGCCGTGTTGCATGAGTGGCGCTGTGATCATGAAAATAACCAGCAATACCAGCATGACATCCACAAAGGGCGTCACGTTAATTTCTGCCAGATACGGTCTTCGGTGCTTTCTCATAAGCGATTTAATTTCAAAAACCGCGGGAAGGACTGCTTAACAAGTCACAAAAGATCGAATGATCTTTCCTCCACCGGTTCCCGCACAAAGTTTTTTTCCGCCATGTAAATAAAATCCTGCGAAAAATCATCCATAGCAGATGTAAAGATTACAATTTTATTATTGAAGTAATTGAAGAATATGACCGCTGGGATTGCCGTCACCAGCCCTGCGGCAGTTGCGATGAGCGCCTCCGCGATTCCAGGTGCCACACCTCCTATACTGGCTGTACCCTGCAACCCAATGGATCGGAAAGAATGCATGATTCCCCAAACCGTCCCAAACAACCCAATAAAGGGAGTCGTACTTCCCGTTGTAGCCAGAAACTCAAGTCGGTGCGACAGGCGTCTCACTTCCCGGTTGGTGGCTTTATTAAGGGCAAGGCTAATGCCTTTCAAGTCCCTGGGGGTTACCAACTCGCCTCCGGTTAATGGAGATTCCCCACGTTTTTTACGCTCTCCCTTGGCCATCTCCTGAAAAATATAAAGTTCACGATAGCCAGTCAGGAATATCCGGGCCAAGGGGCTGACCCGCAACTCTTTCGCAAAGTTATAAATATGCGTCAGGTTTTCCGTCTTCGAGAAAGTTTCCAGAAATCGATCGTCTTCATTTTTCGCCACTCGATAGGTTCTGAACTTGTTGATAATGATAGCCCATGATACAACGGAAAATATCAGGAGCAAAAGCAGGACACCTTTGGCCATCAAACTCGACTGCACGACCAACTCAACAAGGCTTAAGGGGTTATCAGAAATTACATTTTGCACACGGAACCTCTTCGCAGGAAAATGAGGCCCAAAGGCAGGACGCCAAAAGGTAAAATTTTATTTTCTTCTAAATAAATTAACGGTTTACTTTAATTAAATCCTCGGTTTAAGTCAAATTTTATTGAACAGGAAAAACAAGGGAATATGTAATCGCGGCAAATTCAAACAGGTTGCAGGCGCAACATTTATTCTCCGGATTTCAGAATCATTTCTTCGCCCGCTCCAAATACTCTCCCGATGAGGTAGAAATGCTTACCCATTCACCTGTTTGGATAAACTGTGGCACCGTGACAACAAAACCGGTTTCAAGCGTTGCGGGTTTTCCTGATCCGGAAGCAGTAGCTCCTTTCAGAGGCGGTTCGGTATCGGTTACTTTGAGATCCACGGTCTCGGGGAAAGACACTCCGATGGGGCTATCGTCACAAAATTCGATCGTTACCCGGGCATTGGACAAAAGGAACTTTTTGCCATCACCCATGACTTTTTCATCGAGGAACATCTGCTCATAAGTTTCGCAGTTCATAAAACAAAGGCCCGAAGGGTCATCATATAAATACTCCATCTCTACCTGCTCCATTTCGGCGCGTTCAATCGATTCATCTGCGCGGAACTTAATTTCTGTTTGCGTTCCATCCTTCAATTTTCTAAGCTTGGCCTGCATGAAGGCTCTTCCTTTTCCTGGAGTGCGATGTTCGGCCGACATAACACGATATAAATCACCCTTAACCTTGATCACATGACCGGGACGAAGCCCGTTACCATTAACAAAAGCAACCATTCGACAATTTCCCTAAATTTATTGATTTGTTGAAGCAGGATAAAACGAGTTATTCACCCTTTGGATCAAACGATTATCATGGAGCAGATGGCAAGAATCAAGAAAAATCCTGATTACAACTGGAAAGCCCAGGAGAATTGAGGAGATGAAATGTCCTCTATGTAGTTTTTCAGCCCGTTACCTGACCTCCGGAGAAAACCGGGAATACTGGCTCTGCTCACGGTGCTTGGCAATATCCGTTCCAACTAGATTCCATATACCCCAGAACGAAGAGGTCAAACGCTATCTGGAACACGAAAACAGCCTTGAGAATGAAGGTTATGTCCAGATGTTTCAGAAAAAAATTACCCTTCTTCAGGCACACGAAATTAAATCGGCGCTGGATTATGGCTGTGGCTATGAACCCGTTCTAAAAACCCTGCTGGAAAGACAGGGAATCAAGACTGACGGATATGATCCTAACTTTTTTCCTGACATCAATTTGGATAAGCGTTATGACCTTGTCATCTCCACGGAAACCTTTGAGCATTTCAGAAACCCGGCCCAGGAAATCCCGCGCATTGCTGACCGGGTGGCTCCAGGAGGAGTTCTCGCGATCATGACCCGGTTTTACCCTGCCAAAGACAAGAGACTCATGCCAGATGAATTCGTAAACTGGTTTTACAAACGCGACCCAACCCATATTATTTTTTACTGTGCCGAGACCTTCCAGTGGCTAGCGGAAAACATCGGGTTCAAATTGGTTTTTAACAACGAGTATGATTTTGTGGTATTAAGAAAGCCTCGGCCAGCGGCCGGTGGCAACTAGCCCCTTAGCAGGGGAGGCAGATAGCAATGGCTAATTGAGCCGAGACAACTTTTTATATAGAGAGGTATTATGGCAGGAGAATATATTTTCACCATGCAGGACCTGATCAAACGTTATGGACGTAATGAGGTGCTGAGTGGAATCAACCTATGTTTTTATCATGGCGCGAAAATTGGGATCGTTGGAGAAAACGGATCAGGAAAATCCACCCTTCTTAAAATTTTGGCTGGAGAAGACCATGAATTTGAAGGACGCGCCACACCTTTAAAGGGAACCACAATTGGGTTCCTGCCCCAGGAACCGGCTTTAGACAACGAGCATACCGTCCGGGAAAATGTAGAACAGGCTTTTGCGGACATTAAAAAAATGATTGAAGAATTCAACGAAGTCAGCGCGAAAATGGCTGAACCCATGTCGGATGAGGAAATGGAAAAAGCCATGGAAAAAATGGGCCGGCTTCAGGATCAAATTGATGCTTCCGATGGATGGGAGCTGGATCGGCAGGTGGAAGTGGCGATGGATGCCCTCGTGCTTCCCGCCGATGACCAGAAAGCGGGCACTCTTTCCGGAGGTGAAGCCAGGCGGGTGGCCCTTTGCAAACTGCTCCTGCAAAAACCCGATATGCTTCTTCTGGACGAACCCACCAACCATCTTGATGCCGAAACCGTGCAATGGCTGGAAGACACTCTCTCTAGTTATCCCGGCAATGTCATCGTTTCCACCCATGATCGGTATTTTCTCGACAACATAACTAAATGGATACTTGAACTGGAAAAGGGCAAAGGCCGACCGTTCGAAGGCAACTACAGTTCCTGGTTGGAACAAAAAGCCGAAATCCTGAGAAAAAGAGAAAAATCCGCTTCCACCTTGCAAAAACGTCTGCAAAAAGAATTGCAGTGGTTGAGGGAAACTCCCGGCGCACGACGCAAACACAATAAAGGCCGGGTCAACGAATACGAAAAACTTTCCGCGCGCAAAATAGACATGGAAGACAACTCGCTTGAAATCCAGATCGCTCCCGGCCCCCAACTGGGCGAACAGGTTATTGAGGTTGACTCCCTTAGCAAGGGCTATCAGGAAGGAGAACCTATCATCAAGGATCTTACTTTCTCTGTGCCTCGTGGGGCGGTGGTCGGGTTGATCGGCCCCAATGGCGCCGGGAAAACCACTTTGTTTCGTATGATCGCCGATGAAGAACAGCCCGATTTGGGAACCCTCAAGCTGGGTTCCACCGTAAAACTTTCCTACGTTGACCAGGACCGTCACGATTTGATCGCGGAAAACTCCGTGTTCGAGGAAATCACCGGCGGTACCGAGCATATAGAAATCGCGGGAAAGACGATCAATTCCAGAGCCTATGTCGGACGGTTCAATTTCAAAGGTCCAGATCAACAAAAAAAGGTGGGTGAACTTTCCGGTGGAGAACGCAACCGGGTTCACTTGGCAAAATTGCTCAGAAGGGGTGGCAACGTCCTGCTTCTGGACGAGCCCACAAACGACTTGGATGTGACCACCCTGCGCAACCTCGAAAACGCCATTCTCGATTTCAGCGGGTGCGTCCTGGTTATCAGTCATGACCGATTTTTCCTGGATCGCATCTGCACACACCTTCTGGTTTTTGAAGGAAACAGCAAAGTAAGATGGTTCGAAGGAAACTTTGAAGAATATCAGGAAAAACGCAAACAGGAGTTGGGAGGAAAAGAAGAAAATCGCCGGTCCAAATATAAAAAACTAACGATCCACTAACCAACCAGCGGCCACTAGGCGCCGGTCAACGGCCGGTGGTAGCGAGCAATTACTTTCCCCTTTAAGGGGACTTGCCAGCGCTGACTAGCAGGTAGCTTTGGTGGCTCAACGAGCCTTGAAGTAAGTTGGACCCCTCCTTCATCACCTTAATTGCATCTTCTCCATTTGAGGCTTCGATTAAATCGTACTTATCAGAATCTAAATGAAGCTTAATCACTTCCCTTACATCTTCTTCATCGTCAATAATTAGAATCTTACCTTTAGTGCTGCCAGCTTTTCCAAATACAGACATAGAAAACCCCTCCTCTAA
>CATMOP010000141.1 GCA_950072225.1 uncultured Nitrospina sp. | reverse complement strand
CTGCCTGATGGGGGGGGTCGGTATTTTATATTAAATTACCAGAAAGGCATGGCAAATGATTAGAGCAGTTGAAAACACTAAAGACAAAGTTTCGGTATTGGTGGTGGAGGATGATGCCGACGGTTATAAATTTTTAGAAGCTATCATGAAGAGTTGTTGTGAAGAAACCTCGATCCATTGGGTGCAAGATGGTGAGCAAGCGGTGGACTATTTGTTCCGGAGGGGGGAATATCAGGATGAGACCAAGTACCCTGACCCAGACCTGGTTTTTCTGGATATCAGAATTCCCAAGAAAAACGGCTTGGAGGTGGCAAAAATTATCAAGAAAGACCCCAGTTTGAAAAAACTTCCTACCATCATGTTGACCACTTCTTCCTCTTCCACGGATGTTCTGCATGCCTATGAAAATGGAGCCAACAGCTATTTGAAAAAACCAGAAGGTTCCCATGAAATCGAACAATTTAAAAAAGCCATTTGTCTTTTCTGGTCTTCGATCCTTCTTTATCCCTAGGGAATGTTTCGCTAAGCTTTTCACCCTCTATTGGGAAAAATGGCACAATTGGGAGATCTTAATGCTCCCGCAGATTATTAGATGGGGCTTGAATCGAGTTCGGAGGCAGGATACTATAAAACCCGGCATGACAAAGTCTGCAAAATTCCCTATAATACGCCTTAAAAAATTAGCGTGCTGATCCTAGAGAATTTGAAAATAACAGGCTGGGATCAAAGTATTTAAATGACCCAAATCCTTCTCGTTGAAGACAATGAATTGAACCGGGACATGCTTTGCCGGCGCTTGGAGCGCAAGGGCTTTGAGGTTCTCATTGCCGTGGACGGCCAGGAAGGTGTAAATATGGCCCGTTCCGAATCGCCCAACCTGATTCTTATGGATATGAGCCTACCGGTGATGGATGGATGGGAAGCCGTCCGTAATCTGAAAGATGATCCTGAAACCAAGTCCATTCCTGTTTTGGGCCTTTCCGCCCACGCCATGACCCCCGACCGGGATAAGGCCATCAATGCCGGTTGCGATGATTATGATACCAAGCCAGTAGATATCAAACGCCTGTTAGGAAAAATTCAAGCCTTGCTGGATCAAAACCATGCCGGATGAGCAGGAACCAGTCCTGAATAAGCAGGCCGCTTTAGAACTTTGTGATGATGATGAAGAGCTTTTCCTCGAGATTGTAGTGGCGTACCTTGAAGATGCTATCGAGCATTCCCGGCAACTTCTTTTTGCCTTGGAGGCAGGGGATGCCCACGAGGTAGAAGAAAGGGCGCATGCCCTAAAAGGAGCTTCTGCCAATATTTGTGCGGGGCCTGTCCGTGAGGCGGCGCTCCAGTTGGAACGGGCTGGCCGGAATAAAGACCTGAGCCAGACACCCCAGCTTTATAAAGTTTTTAAAAAAGAGTTTGAAAGGTTGCTGGAATATCTCAAGTCCCTCCCCCCGCCTTCAGAAGGTGGATAATCTTTTGCTCCTGTTAAACACGGATATGGTTTCTACAACTTGACAACTTAGAAGGAATAAAGTATAAAAATTAATTCGCTATTATCTGTCGCCCAATCTGGGATAGACGTGTTTTCAACTCCCAATATAAAGGAGTAGTTTTTGGCTAATCATAAATCTGCATTGAAACGCAACCGGCAAAACCATAAGAGAAATGAAAGGAACAAAGGGTACCGCACCCTGGTCAAGACGGTGTCCAAAAAAGTGCGTAACGAAGCTGAGGCTGGCAATAAAGAGCAGGCCCAGAAAGAATTAAAGATCGCCGAGAAAATCATCGCCAAGGTTGGTGGTAAGGGCATACTCCACTCCCGCGCCGCATCCCGCAAAATTTCCAGTCTCACCCGTTTGGTCAACCGCACCCCTTAGCAGGGGAGGCAGATTGCAAGGACTCATCAAGCCAAGAAGAACGATTGCTAGCCACCCACTCCTACCCCTTCGGGGCATGCGTTATATTCTTCCTAAGCATTCATGCCCTGGAAGGGTAAAGGCAAATGAAGAGATACCACGCGTGGGAGGGAATGAGACAAGAGCCTTTTAAGCCGAGATAGCTCTTTTCTAGCTAGTGAATGCTATTGCTAGTTGCCCCTGCGGTTAGCAGCAGAGGTTGAGGATCAAGGTTTGCATCACTGCCATGGGGTCCTTGGTAGTGGACTTCAGACTTCGATCTGCGTTTACCAATTCCAAATATCCACTGCGCAGTTGTTGTGTGCTGAACCGGCGAGTGTGTTGCAAAGCTTTTTCGACTATATAAGGATTGGCTCCCATTGCTTTCGCAATCTGACCTGATGGCAGGTTTTTTTGCTGGTAATGTTTTACCTGCCAGATCATTCGAAGTTGCCAGGCTATGGTACCCAGGATTTTTATGGGTTCTTCCCCGTGGTCGATTTGGTTGTTGAGTAGGCGGAGAGCTTTTTCCGGATTTTTTGTTTTCAATGCATCGGTGAGGGCAAAAACATTTTCCAGCTTGCTTTCTCCCACCACTTCAGAGACATCCTTTTCTGAAACGGATTCATTTTTTCCCGCATAGAGAAGAGTTTTTTCCAATTCTTTCGCGAGGATTCCCGGCCGGGCTCCCATCCTGTTTACCAAAAAACGTGCCGCATCAGGGGATAGCGAATAACCTGTTTCTCCAGCCCGTTTTCGGAGCCAGCTTGCCAGTTCATTTTCTTTAGGGGCTTCACAGGCGACTGCTGTTTTCAGCCCTGTTAGGGTTTTGAATAATTTTCTTTTGCGGTCCACCTTATCGGCGGTAATGACTACACAGGCTTCAGGAATGGGGGACTGTGCGTAGTCAATGAGGGTTTGGGCGTCTTGGTCTTTCGGGATGGCCTCGTGCAGATTACGTACCACCACCAGTTTTATTCCACCCAGGAAAGAGAGCGTCCTGGCCGATCCCAGCCAGTGGTTCACCGTACTTTCCCGGGCATCGAAGGTTTCCAGATTAAAGTACCGATTATCTTCGGTGATGCATTTTTGGATCAGAGCCTGGATGACTTCGGTTTGGTAAAAGGTTTCCGGCCCATGGAGAAAATAGAAAGGTTCCATTTGCCCTTTGGAAATTTTCAGGATTAAATTATCAGGGGTCACGGTGAAATATAGGATTAAAACTGATCAATGAGCAGGCTCACCAGGCGGTTGCCCAGTTCTTTGTAAGCTTCTTCCAGAGCAGCAAGCCGGGCCGATTCTGTATCGACAATATCAGAGGTGGCTTTGTAGTCCCATTTGGTTGTGAATTTGTTTTTCATATAAGATTTGTCATTAACCTTGTCGATCACTTCAACCTCCACGCCCAGTTTTACGATGTAATCCGAGGCAAAATCGCTGGAGCTGAAGGCGACGGCACTCAAATCATAATATAAAAGGCTGCCCTTCATCACCATGTCGGAATTACCTTTCCGGACAATTTTAATCCTTCCATCTGTAATGAAGGAATTAATAATGGCACTTGTCAATTCCCGGTGAATTTCCGGTTCCGAAGAACTATTGGCAAACAGAGGTATGAAGAGGGTTTTTAAATGCGAAGGCAGGGAAGAACCGGTTCCCACCAAGTGATACCCGCATCCATTTGCGAGCAGGGCGATGCCAAGCAGTATCCAGAATTTAAACGGAACCCAGATTTGTTTCATTGGACAACGATGTTCACAAGTTTTTTGGGAATGACGATGACCTTTTTGACCTCTTTGCCCTGGGTCCATTCCTTGATTTTTAGGTCTTCAAGGGATCGGGTTTTTAAATCGTCATCGCTGATACCAGACTCGACAGAAATTTTCTGTCTCACTTTACCATTGACCTGGAGGACGATCAAGATTTCATCCGTTTGTGTCAGGGACTCTATGTATTGTGGCCAAGCTGTCTGATCCAGGGTTTTAGAAAGTCCAATCAGTGATCCTAATTCTTCTGCAATGTGTGGAGCGAAAGGCGACAGTGTCAGAATCAAGGTTTCCAGAGCTTCCCGCAGAGCCATCTGTGATGTTTCATTCTGATTGTTTTTATTTTTCCACCAATCCTTGAAGCTGAAGAGATGATTGACCAATTCCATAATTGCGGCAATTGCAGTATTGAACTGCATTCTGGTTGCAATATCATCTGTCACCCGTCTTATGGTGATATGGGTCATTCGCCGAAGAGCTTTGATTTCGGGAACAGTGGTCGTAAAAGATTCCCCGGGCAATTTTACGGTTTTGATTGCTTCGACAAATTCGCCGAATATGCGCCAGACTCTATTTAAAAACCGCGAGGATCCTTCCACGCCCTGGTCACTCCATTCCAAATCTTTCACAGGCGGAGCGGCGAACAGGATGAATATTCTTGCGGTGTCGGCACCATAGGCGCTGATGATTTTGTCCGGGTCCACGACATTCCCTTTGGACTTGGACATTTTAGCTCCGTCCTTGATGACCATACCCTGTGCCAGCAGGTGGGCAAAAGGTTCCGGGGCCTGTGTCAGCCCAAGATCATTCAACACCAGGTTGAAGAACCTGGAATAAAGGAGATGTAAAATAGCGTGTTCAATGCCGCCGACATATTGGTCAATCGGCATCCAGTAATCGCTGTTCTTTTTGCTGAAAGGAGCCTGCTCCAATCGGGGTGAGGTGTAGCGGTAAAAATACCAGGAAGAGCAAACAAAAGTATCCAGCGTGTCGGTATCGCGGCGGGCATTGGCCCCGCATTTCGGGCAGGAAGTTTTGTAGAAGGATTCCAGGCTATGCAAAGGGGACTGCCCATTTTCTCCTAATTGTGCGTCAAGGGGCAACTCGACCGGCAGTTGGTTTTCGGGAACTGGCACGATTCCACAATCAGGACAATGGATAACCGGAATAGGTGTTCCCCAGTATCTTTGCCGGGAAACGCCCCAATCGCGAAGCCGGTAATTGATCGTGGCTTTTCCGATGCCTTCTCTTTCCAGAAATTCACAAACCATCCTGCGTGCTTCCTGGCCGACCAAGCCATCAAAATTATCGGAATGCACCATAGTGCCATCGGCGGTGAACGCTTCCACCATAGTATCTGCATCCAGCGATCGGGTTTCGGGTTCAATGACCACCCGGACAGGCAAATGATATTGACGGGCAAAATCCAAATCCCTCTGGTCGTGAGCAGGAACGGACATGATTGCGCCGGTGCCGTAACCCATGAGAACGAAATTGGCTGTAGTGGACGCGTCAAAGACCTTGGTCTGGAGTCGCCCAGTATGTGCAGTTGCCTTCCAGTGGATGTAACGAAGGGTGTCTCCAACCGCGTACTCCCGGCTGCCCATAGGCCGGGTGATGTCGTCCACAAGGGTCTTGCGCGCACGGATGCTGCCGTACGGCTCTCCTGACGGTAGCTGGGTGGGTGCCAGGGGCAGTATCGGTGGATATACGGAGATGTACTGGTCACGCTCTATGTTCATCTCACTGGTGAACATGCCGAACAGATCACCGGAGCGGATTCTGACTGGACCTAGGAAGTAGTGGCCACGGTGTCGGCCACGCAGGGTGTAGTGCCGGGAGGTGCGATGGTACCAGCTCATGGATAGCAGGCTGGATAGGATGCCTCTGGACTGATCTTGCGCCGCGGAGAGCCGACCCTGTATTGGAGCCACGTCTCTGGGCAGTTCACCGGTTACGTGGACCCACGGCAGGGGCAGGAACTTTTGATTGGTGAGCTGGATGGTGAACTGGACATCCTCGCCCACGAATATCCGATAGGAGCTCAGCCAGTGTCGGTACTCTACATTGACCAGGGAGTATCGGGCCCACCAGTGGGAGAGCAGCGCCAGGAGCAGGACCAGAGTGCCGGTGAGCAGCAGCGGCGGCGAATTGAGAGGGGCGCTCAGCACCACCAAGGCAACGGCGGCGAATATCCAGAATCCTCCCATGCGGTCTATTCCGTCTGAGTGCTGGCTACCTGGGCCTCTT
>CATMOP010000140.1 GCA_950072225.1 uncultured Nitrospina sp. | reverse complement strand
TGAAATTCCAGATCATTTATGCCGAATCATAAAAATTGACCTCGAAGAAAGGGATTATGTTGAGGAATCGGATCCGGGAGAATTCCATTTCGGCAGCATAACGGTGGACAAGGTTTGGGAGCAGGTAGAAAAAGTGCTGGCAGAAAATTCGTAGTGTTTGCGGACTCAGAGTAAACTTTTGCAGTAGGTGAGAGGACCTATCCGACCCCCTGGCAATACGGAGAAGCTAACTTGTTTATGCAATGAAAATTGACAAAAAAAACCGGTAGAGTAAAATCTCCACCGGTTTTTAATCTCAAACAAAATCTATTTGGGTATTACTTTGGATGCTTGAGGCCCCTTTTGACCCATGCTCTTCTCAAATTCGACTTCTTGGCCTTCGGTAAGAGTTTTGAATCCCTCTGTCTGAATTTCAGAAAAATGGACGAAACAATCTTCTCCGTCACTAGACTCAATAAAACCATAACCCTTACTATCGTTAAACCATTTTACTTTTCCTTCTGCCATGACAGGTTACCTCCAACATTTTTAGCGGCAAGGCCAATCAAGTTCCCCAGCGAACCTTCCCAATTTTTACCTGGGCTCGAATTTCTGCCAAGTTTTTTTAGCGAGGAAACTAAATAAGCCTTCAATTCGTTACCTTGACGAATCAAGTTAAAAGGCTCCTAAACCGCTTCACACTGACACTCGCAACCCTATTATTAGGCGAGGAGTATAGCACCAAAACCATTCCGAGCCTAACTTTAAGGAACGTTTATCAATCCAAGGCAAATCGTGACCTCGCATTAATGGGTTCGTTTCTTACAGGTCACTTCCCAAGGTTAAAAATAACAGACTAAATTTCAAACACTTTAAAAGCAACGAACAAAAAAATGGATTAAACAATCGACGCTACCAGTCAATTTTTGTTGCTCTGGAAAGTTCCGCTAAGTTTCATCGGGGACCCACTTTTCTTCTGACAGGCTTTGCTTTTGAGCAGAAGTCAGAAACAAAAGAACCAAATAACCCGATCCCACCATGGGAATCAGGAAGCAAAGGTGTTGCAAGAGGGCCAGGCTAAAAGCAGACTCTGAGGAAAGTCCGTAAAATTGATAGGCCAGGAAAGCAGTTCCTTCGTAGATCCCAAAGTTTCCGGGAGTAATAGGCAAAACTGTCGCCAGGTTCAAAGCTCCCATGACCAGTATGGGTGCCCAGAAAGGCAGATCAAGGCCCAGGCTTTTTTGGACGGCCCAAATTCCCAGAGTCTGGGCAAACATCATTAAAAGAGCCAGCAGAAGACCAAAACTAAAAATTCTTACATTCCTCAAAATTTCCAGATGAACGGACCAACGTGACACAAATCTCATGATCTTGCCCATAATAGATATTGTGCCTTGCCCTTCTTTTACGCGCGGTTGCTTATGGGCAAGGTAAAACATGATTGAAGCAAAAAAGGCAATAACAAATACAAACACCAGAATCCCCTGCCCCATTGGCTCCGGCAAGGGCACAAAAATTGCCACCAAAGTCAGAACAAAAATTTTAGCGAAACCTTCCATGAGTTGATCAAGCGCCAATACCGACAGGGCTACCGAATGCCCCACCTTAGCCCTTCGGGCCAAAGCCATGACGCCCGCCGCATGCCCCCCTGGGAAGGGAATGGTGTTGCAGGATGTAGACATGAAAGAGTTGGCTTGAAATATTCTGAAAAAAGAAACTGAAAATTTTCCTGGCAGGAGCAAATACCAGAGTGAAGTCCAAACCCCCAAAATGCAGGCGTTGAAAAAAACAGCTAAAAATAACCAGAAAGGGTCCGCCCGGGAAAATTCGATCCATGCCCGATCTAAGTCAATCGATTGCAGGCAAAGATAAAATAACCCGGCCACAAAAAACCACAGTAAAATAATGAAAGATTTCTTTTTCAAAGCTTCGTTTTACTCAAAAAATGAGTAGATATTTTTTATTATAATATCCTGCCTAAGGCAGAAAGGATATCTGCATAATCAATTTATATATACTTTCAATAATTCATATTAATGGTAATCTAATGCCTAAATGGGTAGATCGAAAAACTCCATATAGGGGAAACATTAAATGCCGGACAGACCAATCCTGGAAATCATGCATGCCGTACTTTCTATTCATCCGGATGCCAGTGTGGAGGAAGCAGTATAAAAAATGTCTTCACAGGGAATGGAGGCGATACTCATAAAACAGGAGGAAGAATATACAGGCATTTTCACGAAAATCGATCTTATAAATTTACTGGAAAAAAATATTGACCCTGCCGAGGTCAACGTTTCCACTTTTATGTCAAAACCCATTCTATCTCTTGATGCATCCACTTCCGAGGAAGAAACACGAAAAAGAATGGTGGAAAAAAATATCCGGCAGTACGCTGTAACCCAAAACGGAAAAATTGCCGGCCTCATATCGATCAAGGACCTGGATTCATGAACCCAGGTACCCATTTGCAGAATCGCAAGAACCCGAACCCTTCTGCTATTCCAAAAGCATGATAGCGCATTGGGTCCAGTACCATTTTTTTCACCCATCAAGGAATCTCCACATTCTTCATCATGGATGAAGGCCTCTACCGTTCAATTTCACTTACCGGTTTTTTTCTGGTAGCTTTTATTTCCTGGGCTACCGGCAGTCGGCAAAAGATCAATGTAAAAACCATCCTGGGTAGCGTGGTGCTGGCTTGGATTTTTGGGGCACTAACGTTTTGGGTTTCCTGGTCTCGGTCCGCTTTACAGTGGGTCAATGAAGTGCTGGTGGCCATCCTCACCGCTTCCCAAAAAGGGGCACTATTCCTGTTTGGCCCCCTCGCTCTCGGCTCAGGGCAGAGCATGCCCGATGGTTCCCCCTCAATAGGATTCATCCTTGCTTTTCAGGTGTTCCCGTCAGTAATTTTCTTTTCTGCGGTAATTTCTGGGCTGTACTACCTGGGAATCATGCATGTTGTAGTCCGATTTTTCGCCCGTATCTTTTACCGCCTATTGGCCTTATCTGGAGCAGAATCCTTATCCGCCGCCGCGAATATTTTTGTCGGGATTGAATCCAGCCTGACCATTCACCCCTACCTCATGAAAATGACCCGCTCCGAACTGCTCACCCTGATGACCTGCATGATGGCAACCGTGGCCAGCACTGTTATGGGAATTTACATCATCGCCCTGCGTGATATTTTCCCCCAAATCGCGGGCCATCTCATTTCCGCGTCTTTGATATCCATTCCCTGCGCCGTTATTGCCAGTAAACTTTCACTGCCAGAGCAGGATATACCGGAAACCCTGGAAAATTTGCCGCAGGCCAATACCGATACCGAAAAACCCTCTAATTTTATGGTCGCATTGTTAAAGGGAGGGTCGCAAGGTGTTAAAATGGCTGTGGGAATCGCAACCGTATTGATCGTGGTGCTCGGCCTGGAAGCTTTGGTGGATCTGGCGCTCGCGGAATCATTCGGACAAAATATTTCCGCGCAAACCCTGCTGGGATGGCTGACCGTACCCTTTTCCGCCCTTCTCGGACTACGACCCGAAGAATGGCAACTGGCAGGCCAAATATTAGGCTCAAGGTTTATAGAAACGGAAGTATCAGCTTACTTTGCCTTGGCACAGGCCCAGATTGCCAACCCAGTGCCGTTTAGCCAGCGATCGGTAACCATTTTAACTTATGCGTTGTGTGGTTTTGTACATCTTGCCAGCATGGGAATTTTTATTGGTGGCCTGACCGCGCTGGTACCATCCCGGGCTCAGGACATCACCGTGATGGGAGGGCGTGCCTTATGGACTGCTTTTCTCGCAACAGTCCTTACCGGATGTATCGCCGGAGCACTAGTCATAGACTGATTTTTCGCACTCTCCATTGCCTCTGGTCGATTCCGGCACTCATGGAAAATTTTTAGCCGATGAAGGATAAATATATTAAAATATACCAACCAAGAGTCAGGGGCTTTTATGAATACTAAAAGACGTATCCATGACGGAATTGCCGGAGCGGTTGTGACGATTTGGGTTGCGTTGGGCCAATGGAGTAACCCGCTTTGGTTGCTGGTACCTGGTTTGTTGGGAGTCACACTTGTTCAAAGTGCCTTCACCGGATTTTGCCCTGTCTATTTCATTCTCGACAGAACCTACAAGACTAAAGAATAATCAATATTTTTTGAGAATCCGGTTTTAACGGCACCGATTCTACAGGAGGGTTTGAATCTGCCTGCGCACGTTCCTCCCAATTAAGGGGTTACTATTCTGATTTAAGCGTTAGGTTTTTTTCTTGTTTGAAGATGTTTTCTAATAAGGTTTCGTTTTTTAGCCATATGATCAAGTTTATATACCATCCCCAATATTTGCGAAACAATTGGATATAGTGCTTTGGGGATATTTTCATTAACATCTAAATTTTTAATTAAATCAAGATAATTCAACTTTTTTTTATTTAATTAATAATTTATCAGTTTATGGTCACATTTTGATTGATTTATTCAAAATTTCTTGATTTTAGTTATTGATACCCTCTTAGTTGGGATTTTTATCTATCATGAGATACTTCATAAAAATCATAAATAGTTGCTTCCAATGAATCCCAAAGATCTTTGGGGATATCGTTTTCTTCTGCGAACATGCCAAGCTGACTAGCTAGGCCTCTTGCTTGAGAAAGTTTCGAATCATATGAATCGGACTTATTCATTTTTGAGCTTTAAACTTAATAAAAAATAAATCTATTAACTTGATAAGTCAAATTTCAAAATTCTAAATCAGAAATTTCTTTTAGTGCAGAAGAACTTAAAACTTCTGGGTTTGTATCATTTACCAAAACATCATCTTCTATTCTTATCCCTATGCCTTTCCATTTCTCATCTATAGTAGGTTGCCCTTCAGGTATTGGGATCCTATCACTTATATAGATCCCTGGTTCTACTGTAAGGATCATTCCATTTTGTAATGGCACTTCATAGTCCCCCATTCTGTATGCTCCAACATCATGAACATCTAAGCCGAGCCAATGTCCAGTTCTATGCATGTAAAGATGTTTATAAGATTGATTCTCAATTATCTCCTCAGTACTGCCCGACAATAATCCAATTTCCTTTAATCCTTCTATAAGAATTGTTAAAGCAACATTATGAACAGCACTGGAATTTGATCCAGTTACGGCACTTTTAATTGCTTGTTTTTGAGCACTTAATACAATTTCGTAAATAACTTTTTGCTCTTTGGAAAATTTTCCACCTATTGGGATGGTTCTTGTTATGTCTCCATTGTAATAATCAAAAAGTGAACAGCCAGCATCCACCAATAATAAATCTTCCTTCTTCAAGGGTGAGTTATTTGAAGTGTAATGCAAAATACAGGCATTATCTCCTGATGCAACAATTGAGTTATAAGCCGGTCCTCTAGCCCCTTTTTCCAAAAAGAATCCCTCTAGAAGACCCTGAATTTGTCTTTCATTTTTCTTTGATGAGATTGATTCTCTAACTAATTCATGAGCTTCTGCTGAGATTTGAATGGCTTCTCTCATTCTCTTAATTTCAAATTCACTTTTAATTAATCTCATCTCATTTAAATAAATTTCTGGGGATTTTATAGAATTTGCACCAACCCCCAATCTTGAACGATTTTCTAGTTGTTGTGAAGATATCTTGAGTACTATTTTCTCAATTAATGGATGCTTACCAATTGAAAAAACGATTTCATCACAATCATTTATATAAATTGGGAGTAAATCTTTCAATTCATTTATTGAGTGAGCCTTATCAGCCTTAAACTTTTTTTCAGCGCCTTCTACACCCCATCTAAAACCATGCCAGACTTCGCTTATAACATCTTTAGGAGCGACAAACATAATAAATCTCTCTCCCTTTGGCTTATGCGACAAGAAAAGAGCAATTGCATCCGGCTCATCGAAACCAGTTAAGTACCAAAAATTACTATCTTGTCTAAAAGGGTATTCACAATCGGCATGATGCTTTACGAGATTAGCTCCTGGGA
>CATMOP010000139.1 GCA_950072225.1 uncultured Nitrospina sp. | reverse complement strand
TATGGCACTCGAACGGCAGAAGCTCATCGCCGAAAGCCCTGATCTCATCGACTGGAATATAGAATCCGCTAAAGTGGCCTTCCCCATAACTGCCAAACTTACCGCAGTGGCGGCGTTCTCCTTGATCTTCATGACCAGCATCATGTTCCTCGTCTTCCTCAAAGACCTTTACGGGTTCATAGACCTGGAACAGGACGATTATGGCCGGGGAGGCTTACTCTTTCTACAAGAACTGCTGTTTGTCGGCTTCGTCATCCTGGTGGAAATGCTCAACCTCATTGTTTCCTTCTGCCGGAACCTGAAACAGTTTTTCCATAATCAGAACGCCTCGATGGAAGCAGTGTCCAAGGGCAACCTGGACCAGTACGTAATTATCAGTAGTCAAGATGAGTTCTCGGTAATGGGACGCTACACCAACTGGATGATCGAGATGCTCAAAAAACGCAACCGCGAACTGGAAACAGCGCGGCGGAATACCGCGACAACGAAACCGGAATGCACGTCATACGCATGTCCAACTACAGCGCGCGCTGGCAAGGGCAATCAAACTCCCTGAAGAACAATGTGACCTCATCCTGCAGGCCAGCCCCATGCACGATGTTGGGAAAATCGGTATCCCCGACGAAATCCTGCTCATACCTGGAAAACTGAATGAAAAAGAATGGGAGATTATGAGAAAGCATCCTGAAATCGGGGCAGAAATTCTTTCGGGAAGCCAATCTGCAGTTATGAAAATGGCCGAAACCATCGCCCTTTCACATCAAGAGCGTTGGGACGGTTCCGGTTATCCTAACAATTTGAAAGGTGAAGAAATCCCTCTGGCAGGACGAATTGTAGCCATCTGCGACGTTTTTGATGCCCTGACTAGCAAAAGATGTTACAAGGAAGCTTTCTCCATAGAAAAATCCATGGAGATTATCGAACAAGGTAGTGGAAAAGATTTTGAACCACGCTTGGTTGAGGCCTTCAAACAGGCACTGCCGGAAATGATCCGCATCGTTAAAGAACTGCCCGACAACGAATCGGCAAATGTCCTAAAAGTGTATCGCAAAAATTGTTCCCATAATGCCGCATAATAATCGCCGCCCTTGATCAAGTAAGACCTGGAATAAATTTACGTAAAAATTTGGCTATCGAAACGACCATGATGTAAAGCTGGTTTTTAGCCCAGGCTTTTCGATCGAACAATCTTTTGTGGGTATCAAACAGTAATTTCGGGATTTCCAGCTTTTCAGGACAACGAGGCAGACAGTCGCCGCACTCGGTACATTTAGAGGCGAAGTTACCTGGAAACCAGTGTCCTTTTCCCTCAAACATATTATATCGGAACCTGCCATAGTCCACCATGCCATAGGCTTCCAGCAAATTGCGGAAGCGCAACACTTCTGGAATATTGATTTCTTCAGGACAAGGCAAACATTCTGCGCACAAAGTGCAAAGGCCGGATATCTTGGAAAGCGGTGCGTCCATCCTTTTCTGGACTTTACGATAGGAGGGTGAGGAATAATCCCTCCTGTTTAAGATAGAAAGGTTTTGGGGAAAATGTTCCGGCTCATGAATCCCCATGCTTAAAGTTGTGATTTCGGGGTGGCTCAAGCAAAACTTCCCGTTGAACTCGATCGCGGTCAAAGGATGACAGGTCTCCTCAACCTTTTGAGAAGGATTCCACAACAGGCCTCCCTTTTCATTGGGAGAAATGATGAACACCCCGATATCCTTCTCCCCCGCTAATCGGACGGCCGCAAGGTTACGCTGAAAAAAATAATAATAATGCAGGTTCACAAAACTGAACAAGTCCGTATTCAGTGCCTGAAGAATGATATTCAGAGGAGCATGGGTGGAAAAACCAATGTGCCGAATGAGCCCTTCTTCCCGTAACCGGTGCAAAACCTCCACCGGCCCTCCCGGCTTAATCGCCGCCTTCAACCTTTCTTCATTATTGATCCCATGCCAGCCATAAAAATCAAGGTAGTCCATTTTTAAGTTGGTCAATTGCTCTTCAACCAGGGCACGGGTTTCCTCTCCGGTCATTGGAGCCCCCTTACTCATCATTTTAAAACTCTCGCGAGGCGCTCTAAGCTCTTTAAGCGCCACACCATAAAGGTTTTCGCTTTTCATATACCCATGAGCCGTTTCAAAATGGTTGATCCCCAGCTTCAATGCCTGGCGGGTGATTTCAATGCAATTTCGCACCGACTCTGCGGGAAGATGTGCGCGAGGGGGATTCCACCCGTTTTTAAAACGCATTCCTCCAAGAGTAATGACAGAGATGTTTTCTTCTGTTTTTCCGAAACGACGATATTCCATAATAAATAGGATGGTTTTTGGTTCAATTCGTTTCCCGCCAATAGCCCTAAAGATTTTCAACCAGCCACCCAACCCGCAAGAAAATGATTGAGGCGGCAGAGCATATCGTCTATACTATTGAAGAATAACAACTTATGGCTAACAGAAAAAAGCCCGAAGGCTGAAATCCAGCCTGGCAATAATATATCATGACTGCTTTTCGTTTTATTCATTGCTCCGATCTTCATATCGACAGTCCCTTCAAAGGCCTGGCGTCGCAAGTGCCGTCTCTCACTGAACGGCTCCGGGAATCCACCTTCCAGGCATTCCATAAAATCGTGAAATTAGCCTTGGAGGAAAAGGTAGATGCCGTTCTTATTGCCGGGGATATTTTTGATGGCGCAGATCGAAGCCTGCAGGCACAATTGAAATTTCGCCGCGGTCTGCAGGAACTCTCCCAGGCAGGCATCCCTTCTTTTATTGTCCATGGTAATCACGATCCTTCTAACAGTTGGTCTCACACGTTGGATTGGCCGGAGGGCACCACTATTTTTCCGGGGAATAAAGTAGAGCGCTTCCCGGTGATGCGAGGGGGCAAGACACTAGCCTGGATTTACGGAATCAGCTATCCCCAGAAAGAGGTGAACGAAAACCTGGCGTTAAAGTTCAATAAAGACCAGACGCAAGGTTTTGCGGTGGGGCTCCTGCATGCGAATGTCGGGCAACAACCTGGACATGATAACTACGCCCCTTGCAGTTTGCAGGATTTGATATCCAGAGATTTTGATTACTGGGCTCTGGGCCATATCCATGAATTCAAAATCCTGCGCGAAGATAATCCGTGCATTGTTTATTCCGGAAATACCCAGGCCCGGCATCTCAAGGAAACCGGCCCCAAAGGCTGTTGTCTCGTCACCCTGAATTCCGGCGCTCCTGCCAATATTCGGTTCGTGGCCACCGATGTGGTGAGCTATCGTTCCGCCAAAGTGGATGTCAGCGGTAACTCCAGTATTAATGAGGTATTGCTAGCCATTCAGTCCCAGGTAGAAGAGCTTGCTAAAGAATCTTTAACCCACGAGGGCCTGGTTGCCAGGCTGGTTTTGACAGGGCGAACCGCAATCCACAATGAATTGCAGAGTCCCGGCACCGCCAAAGCTCTGGCGGAAGAGACCAATACATTTTTCGAAGGACACTCGCCCTGGGTCCTCGTAGATCTTTCCACTCAAACCTCGGGCACCTATGACATCGACTCCCTGAAGGAAGGCAAGGATTTTGTTGCCGATCTTATAAATCTTTGCGAAGACGACCAAGATAAACAACTGGAAAGAAAAATTCGGGAAACCATGAAACCGGTATTCAAATCCTGGGCGGGAAGAAAATATTTAGATGCCTTTTCCGCCGAAGAAATTCAGGCGGTCACTCTGAAGGCCCGCAACCTGGCGCTGGATCAATTGGTCAATCGCGAAAACTCATAGGAAACAATCTAACCATGCAATTACGCGAAATTCATATAGACGGTTTCGGCATATTCGCTAACAAGCGGATCAAGGGGCTGGCTCCAGGAATCAATATCATTTATGGGAAAAATGAATTTGGCAAGACCACCCTGCTCGAATTTATCCGGCGGATCCTTTTCGGATTCCCAACCAAAAAGGATAAAACCAACCTCTACCTTCCCGTACAGGGAGGATCACTAGGCGGCAGTTTGAAGGTGGTATTGCAAAACGGCGAGAACCTGGTTATTTCAAGGGTCCCGGGCACGCATGGAGGAACAGTAAGAATTTCTACTCCCGGCGAAGTCCTGCAGGGACAATCTGTTTTAAATCACCTGCTGGGAAACGCATCCAAGGATATTTTTAGAAATGTTTATGCGTTCACCATTGATGAATTGCACGATTTTAATACCCTCAACGGGGATGAAGTCAAAAACCACATCTATGGCGCTGGATTGGGCCTCGGCAATGTTTCCCTGAAAGAGATAGAAAAAGAAATAGAAACTTACTGCACGCAGATTTTTCGTCCACGCGGTTCCTCCCAAATGGGAGAACTTTTGGAAAAAATCAAAGTCAATGAGCATGATATTCTCCTGATCCAGAAAAACCTGACCCTGTTTGACGAACACCAGGAAAAGCTGGGTAAAATGTTGAGCAAAAAACTCACCGTTGTAAATTCCCTGGAAGACTTGGAATCGGGAAAAAGAACCCTGGAAACCCAGGTCCGCCTTTATGAAGATACTATCCAGTTCCTGGAGGCTCAAAATAAACTGGAAATTCTGGAAGACCTTTCCCAGTTCCCTGAAAACGGGTTAAAGACTTTTGAGTCCCTGAAACAGGAAGAGAAAAATCTGGCCCTACGCATTGAGGAAGAGCAGTCTGCCCTGCAAGCCCTGAAAAACAACCGGGATGCCCTGATCGTAAACCATGACCTGCTTAGGCATGAAGAAAGTATTCATCGACTGCAACAGTCCACCCAGTCTGTATCGTCCGCCCTGCAGGATTCAGACAGAGTGCAGGACGAGCGGGAAGACCTGGATTTTCATATTGCTGGAGAAATCAAATCCATTGACCGTGCCTGGAATGAAGAAACCGTGATGGCGTTTGAACTAACTGAATCGGAAAATGCTCTGGTGGACGGTTTCTATGACAGCTTTGAGAGTTTGAGAAAAGACCGGGACTTGTATCAGGATCGTTTAGAGAGCCACCGAAGGCTGGCAGCCGAAAAAATGTCAGAAGGCTGGGACATTCCCAATTGGTTGAAAATGTTTCATTATGGATTGACCGCAATCGGAGTGTTGGGAATGATTCTTGGCGGGTACCTGATGAATATCCCCCTTTTAATGGTCGCCATACTTCTGATTGCCGGAGGGATCTTTCTGTTCAAGAAGATCTTTAAAGAAAAGAACAGCTTTGCCAAGGAAGATCTTGTCGAAAAAAACCTTGCCCGTCAATGGGAACAAAAGGAAAAGGAATGGAATGACAAATTCGATGAATGGAGAGGATGGCTGAAGGAACGAAAACTGGATCCCAGCATTGCCCCCATCACCGCGAAAAACATCGCTAAAACCGCCCTACAGGTCAAAGCCACGATCGCTCAGCGGGCCAGGCTCGATGAACGTATCCAGCAAATGGAAACCACCTGCCAGGAAGCCCGGGAACGTATTTGTTCACTGGAGCCCCTGGTCAAAAACGTTTCCTTGAATAATGACCTTCCCGCGAATATCGAAATCATTTGCCAGGCCTTTGATGAGAGCAAAGCCAACCGGGACAGGAGCCACCTACTTGAAAATCAATACCAGGATCAGGCTGGCAAGCTAGCCCGCCTGGAAAATCAACTGGAAAACATTTCCAATGACCTGGCACAGTTTATCCGTTCATCGGGAGCCAAGGATTCCCTGGACTTCCTCCACAAGCAATCCATTCTGGAAGACCAAAATTTCTTGAAAGAAAAAATCGCGCAGAAACGCGAAATCATTCAATCCAATGTAGGACTTGGTCTGCACTTTGATAAATTTATTAAAGCCATCCAAACCGCACCACTCGAAGAAATCAAACAAAAGCTGAGCCGGCTTCGGGTCGAATTGGAAGAATTGCACAGTGATCGCGAGCAATTGTTGCAGGACATTGGCGAAACCCGCAACGAAATCGAAAAACTCTCCTCCAACAACGAACTGATCGCGAAACAAACACAACTGGAATTTCTGAAA
>CATMOP010000138.1 GCA_950072225.1 uncultured Nitrospina sp. | reverse complement strand
AAATGGCGAAACAGCGAGAGATATTCCGAGAGGGCGCGGCCAAGAACAATATTGATCCAGAGTTGGCCATGAAGATCTTCGACTTGGTAGAGAAGTTCGCAGGCTACGGGTTTAACAAATCGCACTCTGCTGCTTATGCGTTAGTCTCTTACCAAACGCTGTGGATGAAAACGCACCATCCGGCAGAGTTTATGGCTGCGGTAATGGCGGCCGATATGGATAACACCGACAAGGTCCTGCGCTATATCCATGATTGTCGCGAGATGAAAATTACCGTACAGCCGCCGGATGTGAATGTGAGCCACCGCGACTTTTCTGTTTCGGATAACAAACTTGTGTTCGGACTGGGTGCCATAAAAAATGTTGGCAGTAAAGCCATCGATAATATTATTGAGGCCAGGCAAAGGCTGGGTCAGTTCACATCAATGGAACAATTATGTGAGAATGTGGATATGCAGTTGGTCAACAAGCGGGTTTTTGAAGGTTTGATCAAAAGCGGTGCCTGCGACTCCTTGGGACGAAGCCGGGCAGGGATGATGAAGGAATTGCCAGCCTGTATGGAGCGGGGGCAGGGTAAACAAAGAGACGAGCAGTTGGGACAGTCCAACATGTTCGATTCGTTCGATGTTGAGGAAGAGAAACAATCTGACGTCACCGTTGAAGAATGGAGCGATGCGGATCGGCTCAAGTTAGAAAGGGAAAGTATTGGGTTTTATATTACCGGCCATCCTCTGGATGGATTTACCCGAGAGTTGTCCTGGTTCACCGATGCGACTTCAGCCTCCGTAGCAGAAGCAGGGAACGGAAAATCCGTTAGTTTGGCGGGAATCCCAATTAAGCATCTGCCTAAAACTACCCGCAAGGGCGACAAGATGGGTATCATCACCCTTGAAGATTTGCAGGGGTCTGTTGAGGTGATCCTCTGGCCCGAAATTTATAGCCAGGTCCTGGATCTTTTGTTGGCAGAAGAGCCGCTTCTTGTAAAAGGTGAAGTGGACTCTGAAGGCAACATGCCAAAAGTTATTGCGAAATCGGTTTTTCCGCTTGCTCAGGCGAAACAGCATCATCACGGCCGAGTCTTGATTCATTTCAGGACACTGGGATTGGAGCGCGAAACCCTGATGGCGGTAAAAGGGATTCTCGCTTCCCACAAGGGCACTAACGACACTCGACTGCATTTCATCTTTCCGGATGACAAGGAGCGTGTGGTCACGGTGGCGGAGGAACTGCGCATTCAACCTTCTGATGAAGTGATTCAGCAGATCCAGGCCCTTCTGGGAGAAGATGCCATTTTGTTTGAATAACAGGAATGCGTCGTGAAAAGTTTTATTTTTCTGGCCGTTGTACAGATGTACCTGATTGCGATTGGATTTGCCTACCTATTGCCTCAATTACGGATTGCGCCCCATCCTTCTTGGGGTGAAAAGGAATTTTCAGGAGTTCGCCGTTTTTAGCGGTGATTTGGAAAATCGTGGTTCTAGGGACTCCAACAAGCAGGCCGGGAATAAAAAGGGTGGTAGTTACCTGCGTGGATTCAACATCATTCCAGGCAATGGCGGTTTGGCATTGAAGTGGAAAATGCCAGCGGGAAAAATGCATGGCTACCCCTTTTTTGCCTAAGGTCGCAAAAAATTTCCTCGTAAAAAGCTCGCGGACTGAAAATAAAAGCTGTAGAACCTTTCCCAGTCCCCACAGCATAAAAAGGCACCCGCTGATAACCATGAAAAGTGTTGCCGTTGTTCCATGTCCGGAAAACAAGTAAGCGACCAGGAAATAGGTCACGATCAGGATGAACAGGAGAATCGGGGCCAGAATGAACGCACTGTAGAGCCCCATTCCGTATAGCGGCAGGCCGGTGGGAAGGGCCACAGTCAGCTCCGATCCGGCATCTAGCAGGGTCGAAGCCTTTGCCTGCTCCTCATTTTGTGTAATGAAGTCTAATCCGATGGCGTAATCGGATTTCGACCATTCTAAATTATTCATATCTTTCTGGGAGTTGGCTCTGTGTTTGTGCAATAATGCCTTTTCATTTTAAATCCCACAAGTGGGTTTTATTCCCCCACTCGGCGTGGGGCCAACTAGCAATAACTATTTCTGGCTAGCAAAAATTATTTTGGCTAAATAGAGCCCTTGCTATTTGCCTCCCTCGCTAGAGGGCCACTCGGCGTGGGGCCAATAGGTCTATACTTGAAAAGCAAACGGGTTTTACTGGCATATTGCTTAGCCTACCCACTTTTCCTCAAGGCGTAGCCTTGTTGCCACGCCTTTTAAATAGAAATCTTTATCGGATACTTCGTCCGTTTGCGGCGGGGTCGTACATTCATGGGTTCTTATATTACAGGAAATATGGAAGTTACAGAATTTTCGTTGGAATATTTTAAAGATGTTTTGCCCAACGGCTTGACGGTGGTGACGGTGGAAATGCCGCATATTCACACCATGGAAGTATCGATGTTTGTCCGAGCCGGTTTGCGATTTGAAAATGAGGAGAACAATGGAATCTCCCATTTTCTGGAACATATGTTATTCCGGGGAAACCGGAAGTACCCCGATTCGATCTCCCTGAATATGGAATTCGAGAATATCGGCCGGGATCTTCGTGCCTCCACTCTTGGTGAATACACGCAATACGGGTTCAGTCCACATATCTCGCAATTGAAAAAAGGAATGGAAATCTTTTCCGATTTTTTTTATTCCCCGACATTTCCGGAGATTGAGCTTGAGCGTGGAATCATTCTTGAGGAGTACTATGAGGATCTCAACGAAGAGGGCGTGAATGTAGACATAAACAATCATGCATGCAAACTGCTTTATCCTGGAACACCGATGTCCTGGCCGACCATTGGGACAGAAAAGACGATTAAAACGATTACGGTAGAGATGTTGAGGGACTACTACAACGCCCATTACGTTCCCGGCAACATGGTTTTGGCGATGGCGGGGCCCATTGAGCACGATCGCAATCTTCAATTGTCAGAAAAATACTTTTCCACTTTCTCCAATGGAGTGGCGCCGATTTCAAAAAATCATTTTATCGGAAGTATTGCCGATAAACAGGTCCGACCGCAGTTTCTTTTCCAACACGATTCAGACAGCCAGATCGAACTGCAAATTTGTTTTCGATCCCGTTCCTACAATCATGAGGATTTCCTGACTCTAGGGCTGATCAGCCAAATCTTCGATGGTGGTTTTACCTCTCGACTACAGAGGGTGCTCAGGGAGGAGCGCGGCTTGGTTTATTCGGTGGAATGCCGGGCAACCAGCATGTCGGATATCGGCACGATGGATTTTGATGTAACGGCGCGGCCGGAAAAGCTCATTGAGGTTGCAAAAGTCCTCCTCCATGAGATTGAAAAATTTGCCAGCCTGGGGCCTTCTGATGATGAAGTTGCCCATGTGAAAAAGCGTTATATGTTTGATCTGGATTCAGAGTTGGACGATCCTTACAAACAGGTGATACGTTATGCCTTTCCTTACCTTTATTCAGAAGAGATGTCCCTGGAAGAAGAACGAAACCGGATCCTGGCAATCTCGAAAGAAAAAATCACTGAGGTTGCCCGCCGGACTTTTGTTCCGGAAAAACTGAGCCTGATTCTGGTTGGTCCTTATACCCCCGAATTGAAAAAAGAACTTGAAAACCTGATCGAAAATTATTAATCCTGATTCTCTTCCCATGACTGAAAAAAGAATGAAGCCATTTGGCTTGCGGGTGGTAGTTGCGCTATGGGTGCTGTTCATCTCTGCCTGCGGCGTGAATGTTGAAGATTGTTTGCAGGATGAAAGTTGTGGCCCTGTTATACAAGTGGTCAGCCATGACGGAACCTTGCCGGAAAACCCCTATGATCCTTTTTGGGATGGAGGACCTGTTCCCGTCAAGGTAGAACTCGGTCCGCAGATGATCACAAATCCGAAATGGCCGAACCCTTCCACGAGGGAAGTTACGGTGCGTGCCGCAAAAAACAGTTCGGGCATAGTCATCATGCTGGAATGGAATGACGCGACTCGGGATAGTAACTTTGACCATTCGGCGTTGTATGTCGACCGGGCGGCAGTGATGTTTCCGGTTACTTCCGCTAAGGAGGCTCCATTGATCACCATGGGCGAGGCAGGAAAGCCCGTCAATATCTGGCAATGGAAATCGGTGGGCGGAGAAAGGGGGCAACCCGGAGTGAGAGACAATCCCAACTCCCAGCTTATATTTCAAACTATTGAGGATTTAAACGCGGAAGGTTTCAGCACTCTGACCGATCAACGCCAGCAGGATGTAAAAGGCGTGGCAGTGTGGAAAAATAATAGGTGGCGCCTGATTTTCAACCGCTCTTTAACCAATGCCAATGCCAATGATGTTCAGTTTAAACAATCGGTTTTAATGGCCATCGCAGTTTGGAACGGATCAAATAAGGAATTGAATGGGCAAAAAGGAATTTCAGGCTGGCTTCTTTTAAAACTGGGTTAGCAAAGATAGCTAATGCACTTCCCCGATTATGGGGGAGCAACGGTTCTTCGCTTAACTTTGCGGAGCTTGGATTCCTTTTGATTCGAGGAAACCTTTAAACGTCGGGTCATTCAGGATATGCGGGGAGATGGGCATATTGGCCGGCAACCCTTCCAGGTTGGGACCGAACATGTTCTTCACGTAATCGGGAAGCGCGATTCCCTTGGATTTGAAGAAGGTCAAAACTCCCGGCTCAAAGAGAATATGCGGTGGAAGGTCTTCAATCTTGATTTGAGTACTAGCAACCGGGGTGGGTACCGGTGCGGGTGCTGGAGCAACGCGAAACCGGGGTTTTTGTTGACCCGGTCGCGATACCGGTTTTGCCTGGCGGCTCAAGCGGATATTCGCGTTAGGCGGTTCCTGAATATAACCTTGCCCGGATAAAATCCAGATGCGGCTGGTTTCAAGGTTGCGGGTCCAGACTTCAACCCGGCTGAATCCTTTTAACAGTTCACGTACAGCCGCTTCCCAGTTACCCGCTTGAACAGTGGCGCTGAAAGGGACCGCCTCAAGAGAAGGGTCAATGGAAAACAAAATGCCCGTTTCCTCCTGAATATTTCTCAGTACATTGATTAAAGAAAGGTTTTCAAAACGCAGGCTGATGCCCTGGGGTTCGACTTCTGAATTGTAAATGGGAACGTGTGGCTGTGGAGTGGGAATAGTTTGTGGAACGGAGGCAGGTGCCTGTTCCTGTTTTTTCAAATCGAGAAAGCGCGCATCGGCAGATACCTGCCACAGCACAAATACGGTCCCGATCACGATCCCTGTCTGGATAAAACGTTTCATCCCGATCCTCCACTACCGAGAAATATTCCGATGGGGTATAGCTAAAAAACAAGGTAAAAGGAAGAAATCTCTCACTCAGGCTGGTGTAGGGTTTGTTCCCCATTGAAAAATCGATATTAGCATTGTAAATTTTTTAGAAAATTATCGGACTATGGTTTTTACTTTCCGGTGAATCCTGGCCGTGCTATGGTAATTGCTTCTATTTGGCCCGTTTAACTTTCTCCAGGTATTGAAAATGTCTTTAGCGATTACAGCCTTTTTTGCCCTGGGCACAGGGATTGAACTTTATGGATTGAAATTTGTGAGCGATTCGATCAGCGTTCTCAATACGGTTTCGTTGGTCATGCTCACCTTTCTGATTGGAATTATTGTTAGCCAGAGCTATGGCAAAGAGGTCTTTGAGAAAATGCAGAGGCACCTCAAGTCGCGGGAAGCCCCTGGCGATGAAGCCCTTAATGGCGCCGTGATGGGGGTGGCCGGTATGCTCCTCATCACTCCTGGTGCAGTGACGGATATAATTGGCCTCCTTATCATGATTCCGATCACCCGTGGAATATTCAAACAAATAGCCTCGAATCTTTCAAAGAAAAGAATTGAATCGGGACAACCCTACTTTTTCTTCAAAGATTGAGCGCATAGCAATGGCTCGTAAAGCCGAGAGAACGTTTGCTCACAAAATAAAGCGATTGCTCACCGTACCCCTCCGGGGCATGAAAGTTTA
>CATMOP010000137.1 GCA_950072225.1 uncultured Nitrospina sp. | reverse complement strand
TTAATTTCCCATTAATGGATATTTAATTTTCAGGTTTTATTATTATCTCAGCAACCTGAAAAATAATTATCAAACATCGCGCTTTTGCGTTTTCAAAAATTCAAGAGAGTTGGAGGAATTTCATTATGGTTCAAAAATTTAAAATCCCAACAGCAATTACCCTGTTCATTCTGTTGCTCCTTCCCCTTTCATATGGAATTGGGACTCCAGGTTTTCTCATTGCGGATTCTGCATTTGGATTGAGCACCAAAGTTAATCCGGTAGGAACCAACCTGATCGTAGAAATTGCCAAGAAGCAAAATCCTGCGGTCGTCTTCGTTACGTCCAAAACAAAATTTCAACCGGCAAAGGGAAATACTCCGGGACCTTTTGGACAGTTCGCTCCTCCATTTAAGGGAAGACCTTTTACTCCTCCACCCCTGCCGGGAAACGGAACCGGAACGGGATTCATCATTGACCATGAAGGATACATTCTGACCAACAACCATGTCGTAAAAGGTGCCGATACCATAAAAGTAACCCTGCAGAATGAGAAAGAATACGAGGCACGGCTTATCGGTTCGGACCCCAAAACAGATGTCGCACTGATAAAAATCATCCAGGAAAATGGAGAACATGCCTCCTTCCCGTTTATATCAATGGGCAATTCAGAAGAAGTAGAAGTGGGAGAATGGGTGGTCGCCATCGGCAATCCATTCGGTCTATCCCATACCGTGACCACGGGAGTGGTCAGCGCTAAAGGCAGGAACATTGGTAGCGGACCCTATGATGAGTTCATCCAGACGGATGCTTCGATCAACCCTGGCAATAGCGGCGGGCCGTTGCTGAATATGAACGGAGACGTAATAGGAATCAACACCGCAATTTTTTCTGGCAGTGGCGGAAACGTGGGCATTGGCTTTGCCCTGCCTATCAATATGGCCAAAGCCATTCTTGATGACTTGAAACAGAAAGGAAAAGTCACGCGCGGCTGGCTTGGAGTCATGATCCAAAGAATCACCCCGGAACTGCAAGAGTCCTTCAAGCTCGAAAACGCAAGGGGCGCCCTGGTCAGTGATATTATCCCCAACAGTCCTGCCGACCGCGGGGGAATGAAACTTGGAGATGTCATTACTCGGTTTGATGGAGTTGAAATCGCCTCCATGGAAACGCTGCCCAAGCAGGTGGCATCGATAAAACCGGGAATTTCCGTGAAGGTTGAAGTGATCCGCGAAGGCAAATCCAGGATGCTAGATATCAAGATAGAAGCGATGAAGGAAGAAAAACCAGCCTGATTCCCCTAGCCTGCTTGCCAGCAGGCTTACCTCCGGAAAGGGGACTGTTTTGTCAAGGGCAGTCCCCTTTCTAACCTTTTTCTTCATTTATAAAAAAGTAAACTTTCCCGGAAAATTAGGACAGGTGAAAAAGTATGGCTAATATATTTAGCAGGCGTCTATAAGCTGAAAACAGAGAGGGTTTTTCTGGAAGTTCAAAAATTATTTTAAAAATTCACTGTGTGGAAGCTGGGTAACCCCCATGAGGTAGAGGTCTACCGATCTTGCGGCTTCACGGCCTTCGGCAATGGCCCAGACCACCAGCGACTGCCCACGGGTCATGTCCCCGGCCACAAAAACTCCATCCACACTAGTCATTTTCTTGTCGTCACAAGCTACGTTTCCACGCGCATCCAGTTCCATACCCAACTCTACAAGCATGCCTTCATGGATGGGATGAACAAAACCCATTGCCAGCAGAACCAGTTCAACATCCATTTCAAACTCTGATCCGGGAACTTCCCGCATTTCAGGACGGCCCGTTTTAGGATCGGGATCACCAAACTCAATTTTGACCCCATGAATCTTGGAAACCTTACCCTCTTTGCCGGTAAACTTTTTAGTCGATACACAAAATTCCGTAATCTTGTCTTTCCCTTCACGCTCATTCGCTTCTGCATGCGAAGAAGAAACCCGGAATATTTTTGGCCATTGCGGCCAAGGGTTGTTTTCCGTTCTTTCCTGGGGAGGCTCCTGTAAGAGTTCAAACTGATAGACATTTTTAGCGCCTTGCCTGAGTGAGGTTCCCAGGCAATCCGACCCCGTATCTCCGCCACCGATGATCAAAACATTTTTATCATTGGCCGTAATAGATATTTCTTCAGGAATGGTATCTCCCTCATTACGTTTATTCTGTTGTGGAAGAAAATCCATGGCAAAATGAATGCCTTTGAGGTCTCGACCTTCTACCGGAAGATCCCGGGATTTCTGCGATCCTCCACAAAGCACCACCGCGGCAAATTCTTCTTTCAGTTCGTTGGCCGATTTATCGACACCAATGTTGATCCCGGTCTTAAAAATCACACCCGATTCTTCCATCACCTTTAACCGGCGTTTAACAATTTTCTTATCCAGTTTGAAGTTAGGGATGCCATACATCAGAAGTCCGCCAATACGATCATCTTTTTCAAAAACGGTGACCTCATGGCCCGCTGTATTAAGCTGATCAGCACAGGCCAATCCCGCCGGACCCGATCCTACAATCGCTATTTTTTTTTCCGTCCGGAACTCGGGTTTGTAGGGCTTAATAAATCCCATCTCAAACCCTTTTTCCGCAATCATCTCCTCGATTTTACAAATTGTAACCGCGGGTTCAGTGATACCCAGCACACAAGCACCCTCGCAGGGAGCAGGACAAATACGCCCGGTAAATTCAGGAAAATTATTGGTCTTCTGTAACAGCTCGACCGCTTCCTTATACCGGCCTCGATACACCATATCGTTCCAGTCCGGAATCAGGTTTCCCAGTGGGCAACCGGCGTCACTCTGACAAAATGGAACTCCACAGTCCATACAGCGGGCTCCCTGTTGCCGATATTTTTCCTCCGGGAAAGGAGCATAACACTCCTCCTGGTCCTTGAGCCGATTTTCAACCGGCCGAACTGGCGGTGTCTCCCGCCCATACTCCATGAATCCCTTTATCGCACCCATTTAAGCTTTATACATCCTTTCTAGAAGTTACCTTCAGGCAACCAGCACTTCATTTTTTCTTTTACGTTCTTCCAGTACCCTGCGGTAATCTGTCGGATAAATTTTGACGAATTTTGGCAGGGTCTCTTCCCACTCATCAAGCACCTTTTTGGCAACACTGCTTTGTGTGCTCTTAAAGTGTTCCTCAATCAAGTCCCTCAATTGTTGAACATCTTCGGGTTCTTCAACTGGAAGCAGATCAACAATACTTTGGTTGCAATGAATGGGGAACGAATTATCCCGATCCAGAACATACGCCAGCCCTCCACTCATTCCGGCGGCGAAGTTTCTACCTGTGGAACCAAGAACCACAACGGTTCCTCCCGTCATGTATTCACAACCATGGTCGCCCACCCCTTCTACCACTGCCTGGGCTCCACTGTTGCGTACAGCAAAACGCTCTCCCGCAACTCCTCGGAAAAATGCTTTTCCGGAAACGGCACCGTAGAGAACCGTGTTTCCTATCAAAATATTTTCTTCCGGAACGAGGGTGGAATCCTTTGGCGGATAAATAATTAATCTGCCGCCAGACAAACCTTTTCCCACATAGTCATTGGCATCGCCGGCAAGACCAAAGGTTACTCCCGGTGCAAGAAAAGCCCCGAAGCTCTGGCCCGCAGAGCCCGTAAAACCGAACTGGATCGTATCCGCTGGCAACCCTTCTTCCCCGTGTAATTTAGAAATACGATAGCTGAGCATCGCCCCGGTAGCCCGGTCCGTGTTAAGAATGGGGAGATCACCATAAACCTGGGTTTTCTTTTCGAGGGCTAGCCGGCTCATTTCTATCAGCTTATGGTCCAATGCATTGTCCAGATCTCCGCTCAAATCCTGAGTGCAGACATTTCTCAACGCCACCTTTTCATCAACCTCAGGCTTAAATAAAATTTTACTCACATCCAGGCCACTCGCTTTCCAATGGTCGACCGCTTCTTCTGCTTCGAGCAGTTCTACTTTGCCAATCAGATCAGCGAATTTTCTAATACCTAATTGCGCCATGATTTCCCTGACTTCTTCCGCAATGAAGCGGAAAAAATTAACGACATAATCTGCCTTGGCGTCAAATTTTTCCCTGAGGGCCGGGTCCTGTGTCGCAATCCCTACCGAACAGGTATTGAGATGACATTTTCTCATCAAAATGCAACCCATAGTAATCAAGGCTGTGGTGGAGAACCCAAATTCATCGGCACCAAGGATTCCGCCGATCACAACATCGCGTCCTGTTTTGAGTTGCCCGTCCACCTGAACGCGGATGCGCCCTCGAAGATCGTTGAGTATAAGAATCTGCTGTGTTTCAGAAAGCCCCAGTTCCCAGGGAAGCCCAGCGTGTTTGATCGAGGTCTGAGGCGAAGCTCCTGTTCCACCATCGTGTCCAGCGATCAGTACCCCCTCCGCACGCGCTTTGGAAACACCCGCCGCAATGGTACCCACCCCCGCTTCCGCAACCAGTTTCACACTCACCCTGGCATCGGGGTTGGCATTATGAAGATCAAATATCAATTGCTGCAGATCTTCTATGGAGTAAATATCATGGTGGGGCGGAGGAGAAATCAAAGCCACACCCGGAGTAGAACTTCGGATTTTAGCGATGTACTCGCTAACCTTATGCCCCGGTAATTGCCCTCCTTCACCGGGTTTAGCGCCCTGGGCAATCTTGATTTGCATTTCATCGGCATTGGCCAGGTAATAACTGTTCACCCCGAATCGTCCTGAGGCAACTTGCTTGATTTTACTGCGACGGTCATCCCCGTTCGCATCTAAGGTATAACGGGCCGAATCCTCGCCGCCTTCACCGGTATTGCTTTTTCCACCCAGCCTGTTCATGGCAATCGCAAGTGTCTCATGGGCTTCGCGGGAAATCGAACCGATAGACATGGCACCGGTACAAAAACGTTTGGTAATATCTTCTACAGGCTCCACCTCTTCAATAGGTATCGGTGTAGTCTCTTTAAAATTAAAAAGTCCCCTTAAAGTGCACTGTCGGGTGCTTTCTTTATCGGCATGCTGGGAAAACTTTTTGAAGGTCGCATAATCATTGGAACGGGTGGCGTGTTGCAACAAGCCGATAGCATGCGGATTGAGCATATGTTTTTCTTCACCGCGGCGCCAATGGTAATCACCACCAAGATCCAGTTGCGAAAAAAGTTCACTACTAAAAGCCCTTTGATGCCTTGCTAAGGCCTCCTTAGCCAGTACATCGAGATTCGCTCCGCTCACCCTGGAGGGAGTTCCGGTAAAAAAACGTTCAATCACATCTTCGTTTAATCCAACGGCTTCAAAAATCTGGGCACCACGGTAACTCTGGATCGTGGAAATTCCCATTTTCGCAATGATCTTGAACAGGCCCTTTCTTGTTGCCTTGATAAAGTTATTAACCGCGGTGTCAATATCCAGTTTTTCGATATAGACCGCCTCGTTCGCCATCTGCGCTACCGTTTCATAAGCAAGATAAGGATAAATAGCACCCGCACCATAACCAATCAACAGGGCAAAGTGCATCATCTCCCTGGCTTCACCTGTTTCTACAGCCAGCCCCACCCGAGTACGAGTCCTCTCACGCAAAAGGTGATGGTGCACCCCAGCGGTAGCCAGAAGACTGGGCAAAGTAGCGTGATTCACATCGATTCCTCTGTCAGATAGAACCAGAATGGTGGCACCTTCTTCGATAGCTTGCGAAGCTTTATGACATAACGAATCCAAAGCCCGTTCCACACCTTTTTCTCCTTCAGAGACAGGGAACAAGGTTGAAAGCACAACGGTTTTGAAATATTCCTTATCGAGTTTGCGGATTTTCTCCATTTCTTTCCCAGTAAGAATGGGATGCTCGACCTTTAATTTGCGGCAATGTTCAGGACTCTCTTCCAAAAGGTTTCCTTCTTTTCCAAGGGTCACTTCCATAGACATCACAAGTTCTTCTCGAATGGAATCGATGGCCGGATTGGTCACTTGAGCAAAGAGTTGTTTGAAATAATGGAACAACAGTTGCGGCTTTTGCGACAAAATCGCAAGCGGTGTGTCGTTACCC
>CATMOP010000136.1 GCA_950072225.1 uncultured Nitrospina sp. | reverse complement strand
GTGATGGGGTCTGCCATCGCCGATTCCATCAGGACACAAGCTCTTCAAAAAAAAAGCGTTTTTTCGTTTTCGATGTCTTGCATTCGTTACAATTAATGCAGACATCGGGGTATTCCCCTTTTTCATGCTGGGCACGTAACCGTTCAATTTCCCTACCCCGCCACAAGTCTTGCACACTATCCTGGTGAGCGTTTCCCAGTTTTAAGGAAGCATTGTAATCCACACAGCATGGAAGCACTGTGCCATCCCATAACACCACCAACTTCCCATAATCTTTGCCAAAAGGTTCCGGGCAGGGCTCCTCTCTCGGACTTTGAATCAGTTTAGGTTGCATTCGAACATGATCAACAATGGATTCCCAATGGCCGATAAAAGGATCAACATCCTCCTGGGTTTCTTCTTCTACGGTAAATACCACTCCTATGCTCAAATCGGGCCGATGCTTTTCTTTTTCATTTTTAAGCCTGATAATATTTCTTTCTATTTTTTCAAGCTCCACACCGCGTATCCGTTCAAACGTTTCCGCGGAGCCATCAATGGAAAACCGGATGATATTAAGAGGACTATCAATAATCCGGCCAATCATTTTGTCCGTCAACAGGGTCCCGTTGGTATTCATCACAATATATTTGATTCCCGCCTCATGGGCATAATCAAACATCCTGAATATCTCCTTGTGCAGGAGGGGTTCGCCCCAATTGTGCATGCAAAGATGCTCAAGTCCAGGGCTGTCATCAATAACCTTTTTGAACAAACCAAAATCCATGAACCCTTCTTTCCGCGTCATCCCTTCTGTCACAAAACAAAACGTGCAACGCAGGTTACAGGTATTGGTCGGCTCGATAATCAATGAAGTAAGAGGTTTAACCTGCATCATTCCATCACCTTTTCAACAATATAGTCTGGGCGACCCTGAACCTGGGAGTGGACCCTCCCGAGATATTCTCCCAGAAACCCAATGGAAAGAAGCTGGACTCCGGCAAAAAACGCAAACACCGCCGAGAGAACAACAAAACCTTCAATCAAGATTCCATTTGCAATACGCTGGTACAAGAGAAAGGCCATCATGAGAAACCCCATGAAAGCGCCGAACAATCCCATATAAGTCACCAGCCTCAACGGAAAATTGGAATACCCCGTTACCAGATCCCAGGATAGTTTGAACAAGGTCAGAAAACTGTATTTCGTCGTGCCCTTTTTCCGGGCATGGTGTTCCACTTCAATTTCCACGCTGGGCACTCCCATCCAGCTCACCAGCACCGCCATGTATCGGGACCGATCCCGGCAGGTTTCGATTTTATCTATCACGCTCCGGCGCATAACGCGAAACGAGCTTAAATTCAGCTTGACGGATTTTCCAAAAAGCATTTGACCAAATCGACGCAGGAACTTCGACCCCATGACTCTCAATAGTCCATCCTGCCGCTTTTTATTCACGGTCGTGACCAGGTCAATATCATCCGTCAACGCGGTGAGCAGTTTGGGAATTTCTTCTGGCGGATTCTGCAAATCCGAATCCAATTGAATCACAATATCCCCTCGGCTTATTCTAAAACCGGCCAGCACGGCGGACTGCTGACCAAAGTTCCGGGTCAACCGTACCAGACGCAATGCTTTGTCGGTATCCTTGATGCGTTTAAGTTTTTCAAACGACCCATCATCACTGCCATCATCCACGATCAATATTTCGTAAGAACGGTTCAATCCATCACAAACGGATTTGAGGCGCGAACATAGTTCCTCGACCAGGGATTCCTCGTTATAAACAGGAACGACGATAGAAATTTCAGGATTTTTATCCATATCTTTATTTGGTGCCACCGAAAACAAAGGTGATTCAATTCCTTTCATACTCTTTCCACTAGGCCGCATACCGCATGAGTAAACAAGTCAGAAAGCAAACTTGATTATTATTATCCTCCTCATCCTATCCTTCTCCCTCCAAGGGAGAAGGGATTTTTTGCTTCCTTTCCCTTCAAGGGAGAGGACTGAGGTGAGGGTGGTTTGATAATGCCTTCAACCCACACACTGAAATACTCATGGAATATCCGGGCTAGCCGTGGGGCCTTTCCCGGTGAAAAGCTGGCAAAGAGCAATCGCTTTCTCTGGCTTTCAAAAATTTAACTTTGGTTGTCGAGTTCTTGCTAACTACCGGCGTCATGAGAGGATTGGGGCCGATGTACTCCGATTGACAGCAACCCAGGCACCCTGGGAAAATTCCTTCCGCTTTAAGTTTTTCGCGGAACCCTTGAATACGCTCCGTCTGCCAGGCTGAGGGGTCACTGCCGTTATTAACATTACCAACCCGGTAATGCGGGCAACTGAAAACATCGCCATAGGCCGAAATAGCTACCTTCGTCCAGGGGATGTAGCACCTATAATCCTGGTACGAACTTTTATTGCTGTAGTAGCGGACAATTTCATCCACCGTAATATAGTTCGGCGAAAACCTCAGCCGGGTCCTGTACCCTTTGCTTTTTTCCTGCAAAAGTTCCAACTGTTCCTGCAAAATTTCTGGCGCGATTTCCTCGACCGGAGCTGTGGGCCGTTGCAAATGATCATCCTGATCATAGTCTTTACCATGCCAGTAAGTAGCCGGACTGTTCAAAACAAAATTGGAAATGTCGACACCCAACTTGTTGGCATATTCATACAGCGGGACCAGGTCCCTCACATTCTCCCGTTTGATGACGCAGGTCAGGTGAATGAGCGGAAACCGGGATTTTAACTCTTTGCGCCTTGCAATAAGCCTTTCCAGTCCTTGCGTTGTCTTTTTAAAAGAACCGGGAACTGTGGTGATACCATCATGCAAGGCTTCTCCCCCCTCCATCGAAACCCCCATATAAAATAAGCCGGAACCCCAGACAGACTTCAACCGCAACCGCATGAGATCTTCCACAACCTTATCGCTCAAGGTCGTTCCGTTTGTGATGATATGGACTTTATGTTTCCTTGTCGCAAACTCAAGGATATCCATGAAATCAGTTTTCATGAACGCCTCACCACCCGTGAAAGTAATCAGCGAAAACCGGGGCAGACTGGAAATCGCTTTTTTAACTTCCTCGCTCGACATCTCATTTTTATAAGTTTTTTGGGATTCTGTTTCTTCAATGATTTCCAGATAATGGCACATGTCGCAACGCAGGTTGCAACGATAGGTCACCTCGAAAAAAGCCTGAACCGGTGGCAGGGCAAATCTCGGCGCCAGATAGAACGGAAGAAACGAATATATACGCGGCAGGATTTTCTGTAGGGTTTTGAAATCCATCATAATGAAATTCCTATGAACAACGGGAACCCATCGGTTCCGTTTCATCTTGTTTCAGAATACCCAGACTTTGCTCCCCGCAGTTAAACAATAAATCAATGGCGGATAAGTGGGGGACAAAGCCGGTATACCTTTGCGGGTAAACGGGATGCTCGTAGTTTTGATACTCAAGCGCAATGCCCTGGCTGGAAAAATCCTCTTCCGCAATATAATTGCTTCCCGATTCGCCACTCAAATAGTGGGTCGCTCCCAGCTCCCTGCAAATTGAAACGAGCCTCTCGGTTTTTTCTCCGCCAGGCTTCATTTCCGATGAACGCAGGAGGGGAGTTTCAATACCCATTTCCTCCTTGATAAGATTAATCGTTTCCAGACAAAGATCGAATAAAAAGGTCCAATCCTTTTCGTAAACCTGCTGGCACCTGGGAAAATATTTTTCAAAAAAAGGCGCCTTGCAATAATGCTGACGCAAGGTTTCTAAATGCTTTCTCCGCCAGGATACAGAATTGTCGATGCGGGTCTCAAGAAGGCTTTGGGAAAAACGGCTTTTTTGCTGAACCGGCACCGTCAACCAAATCCAGTTTTCCCTCACACGAATCCGGTTACGGTTTCTCCAGTCCCGACGGGTGTATTGCACATCATCCAAAAGGACGAATTTGTCAGAACGGCTCATTTGCTCGAAAAATCCCAACCACGGCAAATAAGACGGTTGAAGAATGGTAACGCGCATAACCTTTATCCTTTAGTTCTCGGACCCCAGAGTTCTTTCATCCACAGGACCCGTTCCCACCACTGGCGATTATTGCGGTAAAACTCAATGGTTCGGTCGAGACCTTCATCCAAATCTATTTTCGATTGCCATTGCAGGCATTCATGAGCTTTTTGCGTGGAAGAAATATGCCGGGTCACTTGACCGGGACGGTCTTCGATGAACTGCAATAAACTTTCAGGTTTGTTCAACGCCTGTAAAATTTTCCGCGCAATCTCCACAACAGAGGTGTCGGTTCCCGTTCCCAGGTTGATCGTCTGCCCTATCACCCGGTCACGCTCCGCATGCAGAACTTTATCCAGCGCTTCACAGGTATCTTCCACATACATCCAATCGCGAGAACTTTGTCCGTCACCGTGAATGGTCAGCGGCTGGTCCTGCAAGGCGCTGACAATGAAATTGGGAATGGCCTTTTCCAGATGCTGGCACGGCCCGTAATTATTAAACGGACGAATGATAACCGCCGGTAAATCGTAAGTCTTGGTGTATGAATAGATCAGCCGGTCTGCCCCGGCCTTGGCCGCAGCATAAGGGCTCATCGGATTCAGCGGATGCTCCTCGTCCATCGGATCGGTGAGTGCCGTTCCGTACACTTCCGAGGATGAAATATGCACAAACAACTCGACCGGATGGTTCACCATCGCGTTAGCCAATACCTGCGTGCCAATGACATCCGTCTCAAAGAAAAGCGAGTTGTCATAAATCGAGCGGGTCACGTGCGACTCCGCCGCAAAATGTAAAACAATATCCGCTTGTGCAACCAGATTATTGACAATGTCCGAATGGGTGATATTGCCGTGATAAAATTGGAAATGACCGTTGGATTTCAGGCTGGGAGAAATATTGTCCAGGTTGCCGGCGTAGGTCAACGCATCCAGCAAAAGGATTTTGGTGTCCGGGTAGTGCTGATTAATATAATTGATGAAATTACTGCCAATAAAACCCGCGCCGCCAGTAACCAATAAAGTTTTTTTGGATTCGCTCATAGCCTCCCTGCACACCAAAAATTCCGTTTCCGTTCCATTATATATAAGAGTCCAGTATATCTTTACGGAAAAATAGCGAAAATCCTTTAATTATATGGATATAACTGGCCGGTGGCCGTGATATTCTTCCTAAGCCTTCGTGCCCCGGAGGGGTACAATTGCAATAACGACTTACGGCCAATAATGGTGTTCGCAGCGCAAAGAGCTGCAGGGAGGGCCTCTAAGCAGGGGGAAAATTGAGATTAACTATTTTTGTGGCCCGCGAGCGGAGCGAGTGTCTGCCACCTTTCGGCCTCCCTCGCTAGAGGGTCAGGGAACTAACTTAATTAACTCATTGATGGTTTTTTCAATGCCTTCGGCCACTTCCGAGATGCTCTGGCCCAGCATATAGGCCGGAGTGGAAACAATTTTATTCTCCTCATCGAGGACAAAATCCCGGGCCGAGCAATCCTGATGCCGGCTCCCCATAATTTCAATCTTGCCGCTGGTTTCCTTGTCGTTACCAATAGTCAACACGGGTTTTTTGGGCGCGTCTTCATAGATTTTTGCCATCATCGCAGGGGCAATGCATAACACCGCTTGCGGTTTCTGTTTGGCGGCAAACTCTTTCACCAGCCTGACCACTTCCGGGTGGACGTCGCAGTTTTCGCCTTTGACGGCAAAACTTGAGAGGTTCTTCGCCGCGCCGAATCCGCCGGGAAACACTAACGCGTCGATATCATCAGCCTTGACCGTGCTGATATCCTTAATCTCGCCACGGGCGATGCGGGCAGACTCTATCAGCACATTGCGTTTTTCTCCCGCCGCTTCCTCACCGGTGAGATGGTTGACCACATGCATCTGCTCGACATTGGGAGCCATGCACACTGCCTCGGCACCGGCCCGATCGATCGCCAGCAAGGTGATGACCGACTCGTGGATTTCCGCGCCGTCATACACCCCACATCCCGAAAGCACCACACCAATCTTTTTCATTATTATTTCCCTCCTCAAAAATAAGAACAGAGACTAGTTTTGCAT
>CATMOP010000135.1 GCA_950072225.1 uncultured Nitrospina sp. | reverse complement strand
GTCCAGCCCGCCCGTTCTAGCTTCGTCCAGGAAAACACTGGTCAGCACCTTTCGCATATACGGCTTGGCGGCGAGCCCGTTGGTCAGGTTGCCCACACCCATGCTGGTTTTAAGATCCGGATGAATGGCTTTGATACGCGGCAGACATTTTAAAGTCTCGGCGCAAAAATTGAGCCCCTCCACCGATTCCGATCCAATGGGGTAGGCATTGACATCAATAAGAATTTGGTCGGGTGTCACATTAAATTTTTCCCCAGCCTGTTTAACAATTTCCGCGGCCAACTCATATTTTTCATCTGCGGTCTGGCCCGGTCCTTTTGGCCCGTTCACCAAAGCAATATAGAGGGGGCAATGTTCCACAGTTTGAGACAGCACCGCCTCCAGCTTGCTCACCCCCTCTTTATATTCTTCCAAGCTGATGGAATTGATAATCGGCCTTCCCGGATAGGTTTCGATGGCAACCTGGAGCGCTTCCACCGAAAAGGAGTCGAGACACATGACACCTTTAAAGTCACTGGTCAATGCATAAATTATTTCGGGCAATACCACTTCCGTTTCCACGACATTGCTGTCCATACAAACATCAATGATTTCGATTCCCAAGTCCTTGACCTGCTCTTGCACCACCTCTTCCAAAATGGTCATCTGAATTCCATCGTCCCTCTCCACCGCTTCGCGTACCTTTTTACTACCCCTTACGTTCAGCCTTTCCCCAATGCGAACCAAGCCCTCCGAACTGTCCAGGACCACCGCTTCCTGCGGACCCGAAACATAAACCTTGCCGGCAGGTAAAGTCCGTTGTGGCACCACGCCTTTCAACCGGTTTGACAGGACACGAATATGGTCCGGAGTGGTTCCGCAGCAGCCACCAACAATGGCGACCCCGAATTCTGTTACGAAACGTTCGACATAATCCGCCATCTCTTCAGGTTGCAGCTTGTAGCAGGTTTTGCCATCTTCAGAAACCGGTTGCCCGGCATTGGGCACGATGGATATGGGGTGACGGCAGACTCGACTCAGTTTTTCCACCGTTTTTTGCATCAGCTCCGGGCCGGTATTGCAGTTGATGCCAAAGGCAGAAATTCCCATGCCCTGCACAGCAACGTAGGCCGCATGAATATCGGTATTAAAAATCTGCATTTTGGAAAAATTATCCACCGTGACCTGGGCAATAATGGGAAGCTTTTTACCGGATTCCTCGAAAGCTTTGTTGGCTCCGATCAGTGAAGCCTTCAACTCCAGAATATCCTGTTGCGTTTCAAACAAAAGAACATCGGCACCGCCTTCGATCAAACCCAGGACCTGCTTTTTATTGTTGTCAACAATTTGGGCCCAGGTGGCTTTTTTGAGATCGGCCTCGGTCTTGGAAATGACATAATTGGAAGGCCCGATGGAACCGGCAATGAACAAAGGCCGCCCATCATAGTCCGACGAGGCTTTATACCGGTCTATCGCCCTTCTGGCGATTCGGCACCCCTCAACATTCAAGTGCCAGGTGATGGCAGAATAATCCGACTCTTTCAGGTTCAGCTCTTTCGGAATGGCTTGGATATCGGCAAGGTTAATATCCTTAAAGTCAAATTCGGCCAAACGCAGGGGAGAAGCCCCGAAGGTGTTGGTCTCGATCAGGTTGGCCCCCGCCTGCAGGTATTTCAGGTGGATGCCTTCCAGGTCATCCGGACGAGAAAAAATCAAGAGATCGGTCAGCATTTTAAACGCGGGACCGCCGAAAGCAGAATCCTCCAACATCAGGTTTTGCACCATGGTCCCCATGGCTCCATCCAGGAGAAGAACCTGGGCTCCTAATACATCTTCAAATTTCAAAGCTAATTTAACCTCAATTTTTGGATTACTTGTCCCCGCCTAAATTAACGGGGAATCAAAAAAGGTTCAATGAAATAATATTATATACCGGTTTCAATGCCTCATTAAAGCCCGTGACGATAACTCACTCACACCATTTCAATCAAATTTTTATTATGCAAAAAACAGGCGTCTTGTATCGAAAGTTTAGACTACCAATTCTTTCGGCTGAGCAGATTTGATACCGAAAACCCTTTCTATAAATGAGGGGCGGTTTTTCGCGCATCGAAAACCCACATCCTTTTTCCGCGCCAGTGGATTGAGATGCTCGCGGTAAGAAGCACGGGCTTTAAGGGAAACGACCTTAAAAAATTCCTTTTTGCTGAAATGCCCCACTCCCATGTACGACAAGCCCCGCACCACGATTTGTTTCTTTTCATAAGCCGGAGTTTTAAACGTGTTTCCAGGATAAGGTTGATAATACTCCCAAACCCATTCCCAGACATTGCCAACCATATCCTGAACCTTATAAGGACTGGCACTTTTGGGGAAACTGCCCACCGGTTTGAGGCCCTGACCTTTTTTCTTTCTCGGAGAAAGGGCCAAGTTCGCCACACCGGGCATGAAGTCATCTCCCCAGGGGTAGATGAATCCGGCTCGACCCCTTGCGGCTTTTTCCCACTCTTTTTCGGTGGGCAATCGCTTGCCAGCCCATTCCGCGTATTCACTGGCGTCAAAATAATTCACTTCGATCACCGGCAGGTTATCCTGCCCTTCGGGAAACTTCTGGCCCTTCCAGTAACGCGGCGGTTTGTGGTCGGTGGCCTGGCAAAAAATATAATATTTTAAATTGGTAACCTCGTAGCGGTCGATGTAAAAATCGGCAATGTCGATGCGCCGCTCAGGAGACTCATCGGCAAACCAGGGTTTGTGAAGCCCCAACAAAAGCGCGTGGTTTTCCTCATCAATCCGGTCGGTTCCAATGGTAAACTCTCCCGAAGGAATCAGAACCATGCCTTGGGGAATTTTTTCCATACAACCGGAAAGAATCAACCCCAGGGTGAGGGTCCATAATATTTTTTGGATCGATCGCATGAAAATCAAACTTTCTGATGTTTCCGAAATCCCGTTAACAGATATCGACCCTGAAGACCGGTTGACGGATTTCTCGCTGGACGGCTGTCCGGAAAAGTTAACCGACTCGGTCAAAGTGATCGGCATCCGGCACCCTATTTCCGTCTGTCCATCCGGGAATCGTTACTCCATAGTCAGTGGGCATAAGCGTTTCCAGGCGGCACCCCGATCGGGCTTGACCAGCATCCCCGCCCTCATCATACCTGAAATAGATGATGCATCGCGATTGGTCATAAACCTGAACGAAAATTTCGGACAGCGGCATTATAGCGATATTGAAAAGGGAATTATTCTTAACAAACTCAAGCATGCTGGAATTTCTGATGAAACCATTATTGAGGAGTATATGCCTTTACTGGAACTGGAACGCAGTAAAAAAATATTCCTGGATTTATTCGGCGTTGAAAAGCTGAGCGCCAAATTAAAAAAACTCCTCCACCGTGCCGGAGTTCCAGTTAAAACATTCAGCACGTTTTATAAATGGAACGAAGAAAGCAGGGCGGCGGCGGAAAACCTGTTTTCAAGACTGAAACCGGGGGTCAACAAATGGCGGGAACTTCTGGAACACCTGGATGAAATCGCTACAAGAGATAACACCACACCGGAAAATATTTTATCCCAGGACGATATCAAAAAGATTCTGGGAATATCGAGCCTGACTCCTCCACAACAGTATGACCAAATCCATCAGCATCTTACCAACCGGCGGTATCCGGTTCTATCAGACATGAGAAAACGGGTCGCCCGCGCTCTCGATGAAATGGAGCTGGATGATAAAACCCGTTTGAAATTTCAGGAAACATTTGAGAGCAACGAATTGAAACTGGAACTGAAATTCCACAGCGAAAAAGAACTGTCCCGGCAAGTAGAAAAAATTTTCCAAGCCCTGCAATCCGGCTCGGTGAAAAAGTTGATAAAGATATTTCAGGGCTAGGATAAGAAAACCTTTTTCAACCACAGATATACCCCATCCCTCTTTGTCAAAGAGGGAGTAATTGAACCAACCCCCCTGACCCCCCTTATCAGGCGGGAATATTGGAAACCACCATCTAGAAGCTCAACGCTGACGGTTTCGCAAAAAAGGAATCGACCCATTGAGTCCAGCGTCACGCTGGCTAGTGGTAGTTTTTGCGGGGGGTGGTGATTGTCTTGAAGTCCTCGGGGCCCATTTTGTATTTTTTGTAGAGCGCTTGCAGGGTTACTCGGGACTTGGCAAGTTGTTTCATCATTTTTTTCGACTAAAAACCGCTGGAAAATAAGGATACGGGAAATGGCTTTCGTGCCATTCAAGGTTTCGTCATAAGCATTGCTGAGCTGTTCATAGGCATTGATATGTTCGGGATTATAAAAAACCACTTCCCGCAACAGATCAATTTTCTCTTCCGGTTTTGCATCGTCGCTTAAAAAAGTGCTGAGTTGGAAAAGGGTCTCGGCCAGGGAATCGTTGACGATCTCGTTTTTCGGACTCAGTTCCACCGCCTTGCGTAAAGGCTCTTCTGCCGACTTGTATTGCTTGATCTTCATCAGTGACACGCCAAGCCTGAAATAATCTTCCTCCGCATATTTAGGGCTTTGCCGGATCGACTTACGCAAGGGTTCCACCGCATCTTTATATTTTTTCAGTTTGTAATAGAGCATCCCCAATCTCAGGTTGGGCAGGGCGGCGGAAGGGTCCACTGAGATGGCTTCCTTATAATGCTTGATGGCTTTTCTGTTGTCTTTCAGCTTGGTGTACACTTCTCCGAAGCGGTAATTCGCCTCCACCGCCAGGTTCTTGTCCAGCTTTAGAGCTTCTTTAATTTTCACCAGGGCGTCTTTGTAACGTCCCAACTCCGTATAACAGATTCCCATTGAAAGGTGGGCGGGCCCAAAATCGGGGATGATTTTCATTGCTTCATGAAAATGGTGCTCGGACTGTTTCTGGTTCTTTATTCTCCCGAACGCGGTAGACCGGTTGCTATGTGCCTGGCAAAGAGTCTTTTTGACCACCTGGCTTTCCGGGTCGAGGCGAAAGGCTTCTTCAAGATTTTCCAGAGCGGCCTCATCCCGCCCCATTTCCATCTGCGCCCGCCCCAACTGCAAACGCGCGCTTTTGTGATTGGGCTCAATTTTTACCAATTCCCGCAAAGGAGTGATGGCGTCTCCATATGGTGCATTTCACCATACACCTCCCCCAGGTTGTAAAGAGCTTTAAGATCTTTTGGATTTTTTTGCAGCGTTCCCTTGAGTATTTCCGCCAGGACCTTGAGCTCGGAGGGAGAACGTGTGGGAGCCTCTTCAGGAGCCGGGCTTTTCTCACCCCTGCGAATGAATTCGGCAAGGATCTCTTTTATACGGGATAACTCTCTGTCAAATTTTTCTTTTAAAAAGGCTATCAACTTGTCCATGGTTCGATATAGATACAGCGAAGCACCAGCGTGACGCTGGACCCAATTTGCAATCGTTTTATTTGGCGAGCAGAAAGTATAGACGGTTTGATGGGTTCTTGCTAGTTTACCCCTGCGGGGCATGAGGGCAAGTGAGGAGAGATATCACGCCCTGCCACGGGAGTGGCTTAGCGCCTGAACTTTTTGATGAGGTTCTTCACCGTCCCGATCACGCGTTCAACATCTGCGGAAGACATTTTCGGATATAAGGGAAGGCTGATGACCCGCTCGGAATAATTGGATGCGATGGGGAAATCCTGGGGCTTGGTGTTGAAGTTTTTCACATAATAAGGTTGCAGATGAAGAGCCACATAATGCAGGGCTACCCCGATACCCGTGGATTGAATGGCATCCAGAAATCCATCTCGGTCTATGGTCAAGCGTTCCAGGCGGAGACTGAGCACATAAATATGATGGGCAGGGGTGGCGTAGTCTCGAACGACCGGGGTTTCCAGTTCCGCAACATCGGCAAAAGCGCGATCATACATCGATACATATTTTTTGCGCAATGCCATGAACCGTTCCACCTTTTTAATCTGGTGCAGTCCGATTGAAGCGTTGAGGTCGGACATATTGCATTTATGCCCGGCCAGGGTTTGCTCCCAGTGGGAGAACCCACTTTTGCCATGGCGTTTCCAGGCATCGTGGCTGATTCCCTGCAACCGCAGGATGCGGAGGGTCTCGGCAAGGGCATC
>CATMOP010000134.1 GCA_950072225.1 uncultured Nitrospina sp. | reverse complement strand
GTGGATTCTTTTGCCAGTTCCTGTTCCATTCTTTCTCGCAGGCGCGATATTTCTATGAGAGACCCATATTCAAATTTGTCCTGATAGACAAACTGGTGGACCGACTCGATGAATTTTTTTCCGACCTCAGCTTTGCCTGCCACAAATCGTGCCCGCACCAGAGCCTGCTGCTCCCAGACTCTGGCGCGGGACTGGAAATATTTTTCGTAGCCCTGAATAGAAAGCACCAGCACCCCCGCATCGCCTTCGGGCCTGAGATCGGTATCAATTTTATAGGCATAACCTGCCGAGGTCATTTCCGAAGTCAGTTTATAGATCATCTGCGAAAGGGCGGAATAGTGACTGGCAAATCCTTCGGGAGGAGGATAGCCCTCCCCTTCATCGTAAACCAGCAGGACATCAAGGTCCGAGCCAAAATTCAATTCACGCCCCCCCAGCTTGCCCATGCCAATGATGCAAAAATCGTTGTGGTTGCCAGAAATTTTTTTGAGTTCCTCACAGGCGATTCGATAAACAGTCTCCAAAAAAACATCAGCAAGATTGGAAAGGTCTTCCAGGGTCCCCGCAAGGTCAGCTTCTTTGATCAAATAGCGCACGCCGATGCGAAGCTCTTCGGCTTGCTTAATACGCCGAAGCGCCAGGGACCTGGACTCAAAATCCGGAGAGGACTTTAAGACGCGGTTTAAATCTTCCTGTATTTTCTCTGCCAGCTTGAATCGGTAAATGGCCTCCATGTCGGTCAGCACATCTACCAGATCAGGCCGCTTAATCAGAATTTGCGAGAGCATTCCACTGCTTCCAAAAAGTATGAGCAATAACTCAAGAAATTTTTCATTGCTCTGGAATAGTTCGAGAAAAGATTCTCTGGCTCCGGTCGCTTCCACAAACCGGCACAAGTTCTCTATGGCGGAATCTGGTTTGGGGACCTTTCGGCACTGCTGAAATATTTTAGGAATGATGCTGTAAAATTCCTGAATGCTTTGCACGGAAGGATGCGAAAACTGCGCCCCGTCACGAAAAGATTCCAGAAGCCTGTAAGCTCTTTTCGGATCGGGAAGTAGGGGAATTTCCGCCAGCATGCTTTCGGTAAACTGTTCCTCCCCTATCCGGGAACGGTCCCATTCACGGGAAAGAGTTTCTGCCGCTTCCCGTTTTTCTTTTTCGACAAATTGTTCAGCAAATAGCGTTCCCACGAAACGGGTATGGGTTTCGTATTCCTTCATCAGGTTGTCGGCCAAGTTTTTCTGGCTATCGCCAACTATCCTCATTTTTCGAGCCAGCACCGCAAGATCTGTCTCGTTATCCGGCAGGAGGTAGGTTTGCAGGCCAAAAGTGATCTGCACACGGTTTTCCAGGTTGCGCAGAAATATGTAAGCCTCGCGGAGGTGGTTATGATCCTCCTCAGTCAGGATATTTTTTTCGTAAAGGGTTTTCATGGCTCCCAGAGAATCGCGAACGCGCAGGCTTTTATCCCTTCCGCCCAGTAATAATTGGTAGGCCTGGATGGTGAATTCCACTTCCCGGATGCCGCCGAATCCCAGTTTGATATTTCCCTTTGAGTGTTTTCCCTTGAGGCTTTTATTGATCTGATATTTCATGGACTTTATTTCCTCAATGGCCTCAAAGTCCAGGCTTTTCCTGTAAATAAATGGTTCGATCATTTCGAAGAATTCTTTTCCCAGATTTTCACTGCCCGCCGAAACACGGGCCTTGATGAGGGCCTGCCTTTCCCAGGTTCTTCCCCAGGACTGGTAATAAATTTCGCAACTGGCCAGGGAATTTACAATTTCACCACTTTCCCCTTCCGGTCGAAGCTCCAAGTCAACCCGGAACACATTGCCATCTGAGGTTATTTCGTTGAGGGACTTGGTGATTCCCAACGCAAGTTTGGTGAAGTATTCGTGATTGGTGATGCTGGATAAGAATGGATCGCCCTCGCTCAAAGGACGCGTTTCTCCCTGGCTGGAAGAATAAATATAAATCAGGTCAATATCGGAACTGTAATTGAGTTCGCGGCCTCCTAGTTTACCCATACCAAGAATAGAAAATTCCGATTCTATCCAGTTTCCATTGGCATCCTGATAAACGGGGTGTCCATACTTTTTCCGTAATTCCCGGTCGGCATGTTCATAGGCGGCTTGCAGGCAAACATCGGCAAGATTGGAAATATCCTCAACCGTTTCTGTGAAGCCAACCTTACCCAACAGGTCGCGTAATCCGATTCGTATGTATTCCCTCTTTTTAAATTTTCGAAGAACCGAAAGAATACTTTTGCTTTGAAATTCTTTCCCGGCCATTTCATAGAAGTCACGCATCAGCAAATCTTTCGATTTAGAATTGGCCAAGGTCTCCGATCGACTCAACCAATCAACATATGACGGTTCATTGAGCAAGACATCGGTAAGTACCTGACTGCCGGAAAACAAAAAAAACAGAGCTACAAATAAGGAAGGCGATTCGGTCAGTTGCGTGTATAAATGATCTTTGTCCAAAATTTTCTCGGAAAAGCGCTCGAAATTGTGCAATGCCATATCCGCGTTATGCGAACTTGAAATCAGTTCCAACAAAACCCGGAAGAAATCGGGATATAGTTTTTCAAATTGGGCATGGCCCGCCAGGGCAACGAGGTTTTTCCAGGCGGTTTCAGGTTCACGAAAGCCAAAAGCCTGCAAAGGCAGCGTTTCGTCCCAGGGTTGGCACTGGTGAATTCGAGTGATCAGTTTTTTGTTGAGGGTCATGAAATAATTATTACCACTGGCCGTGGGGGCGGATAGCAATAATCCGTTGTACCCCTTTGGGGAATGAAGGTAAATAAAGAGATATCACGCAGGCAGAAAAAGCAAATCCCCCCAACCCCCTTCGTGGAAGCGGGAGCTTCAATGGACCCCTCTTTTTCAAAGAGGGAGTTATATTCTTCCTCAGCCTTCATGCCCCAGTTATATCCTCTTCCTTAAACTTCATGCCCCGAATGGGGTAGAATGGGGTTGGGGTAATTTAAAACTTCTAATGCAATATCCAGCTTAGCACCTGCCTAATTTATCACAAAAAAAACCCCCTAGGCAGACCCAGGGGGTTTTTAAATTCAAGTTTTTCTCTGGAATCAGCAATCGTAATACATTTCGAATTCCAGGGGATGCGGCCGCAGTCGCAAGGGGTCTATTTCATTTTCACGTTTATATTCAATCCAGGTATCGACCAAATCCTGGGTGAACACATCGCCTTTAAGGAGAAACTCATGATCATCCTCCAGAGCCTGAAGGGACTGGTCCAAAGAGTGAGGCAAGGTGGGAATGTTCGCCAACTCTTCCGGCCCTAGGGAGTAAATATTTTTATCCAGGGGTTCACCTGGGTCAATTTTATTTTCAATGCCATCCAGGCCAGCCATAAGCATTACTGAGAAAGTCAGATAACCATTACAAGAAGGATCTGGGTAACGAATTTCCAATCGCTTTGCTTTGGGACTGGGCGAGTACATGGGGATCCGGATGGCCGCGCTCCGGTTGCGGCTGGAATAGGCCAGGTTGACTGGCGCTTCGAAGCCAGGTACCAACCGTTTGTAGGAGTTAGTGGTCGGTGCAGCAAAAGCACAAATCGCGCGGGAATGTTTCAAAATACCGCCGATGTAGTGCATACCCATTTCACTGAAACCCGCATAACTGTTTCCGGCCATCAGGGGCTTGTCATCTTTCCAGATGCTCTGATGGACATGCATCCCGGTTCCGTTATCGCCAAACATGGGTTTGGGCATGAAGGTTGCGGTTTTGTTATGCGCCCTGGCAACATTTTTAACGATGTATTTGTACCACATCAGGCTGTCAGCACATTTAACCAGCGGAGCAAAACGCATATCAATTTCACATTGTCCTCCCGTTGCCACTTCGTGGTGGTGGCATTCCATGGTAATGCCAACCTGCTCCATGAGCAACATCATCTCAGAGCGAATATCCTGAAGCGTATCGGTAGGAGCAACCGGGAAATAACCTTCTTTATGTCTCGGCTTGTGACCCAGGTTAGGGTCTTCATCCCGGCCGGTGTTCCATTTTGCTTCAACAGAATCGATCGAATAAAACGATTCATTCGCGTTGGAATCGTATTGAACATTGTCAAAAACGAAAAACTCCGCTTCCGGTCCAAAGTAGGCAGTGTCTCCAATTCCAGTAGATTTAAGATAAGCTTCCGCTTTCTGAGCGATATTGCGAGGATCGCGGCTGTATTTTTCCCTGGTGATCGGGTCGACGATATTACAAATCATGCTAACCGTTGCGTCTTTCATAAACGGGTCCATGACCGTGGTGGCCGGATCGGGAATGACCAGCATGTCGCTGTTATTGATAGCCTGCCATCCCCGGATGCTGGAGCCATCGAACCCCAGTCCTTCTTCAAACAGATGTTCTTCCAACTCACACATAGGCACAGAAAAATGCTGCCAGGATCCAAGTAGATCAATGAACTTCATATCTACGATTCGAGCATTATTTTTTTTTGCGAAATCTACTGCCTCTTTGGGGGTCATTAAAAGTTCTCCTGCAAAAAATAGTTAGGGAATGTAATTATAAAAAAAGACGCAAAAAACTGGTGCCGTCACTACGGCCCCAGCTTTATATATGAAATCCAGCCATCCCGGATTGGGAAAATTGCGATTATTCTTTAGACAGGAAACAGTTTGCCGTTCACAGAACTCTTGGATCAAATAGCATCTTCTCCGCGCTCTCCGGTACGAATCCGCACAGTATCCTGAAGATCTATTACAAATATTTTTCCATCGCCGATCCTGCCGGTTTGTGCGGCCTGCATTATGGTATTGATCACATCCTCCACTTGGTTGTCGCTGACGATGATCTCCATTTTAATTTTGGGAAGAAAGTCCACCACATATTCCGCACCACGATACAGCTCGGTATGACCCTTTTGCCTGCCAAATCCCTTCACCTCGCTGACGGTTATTCCCTTTACCCCGATCTCGTTCAACTTATCTTTCACTTCATCCAGCTTGAACGGTTTGATGATCGCCTCAACCTTTTTCATATTTGTTTTCCTCTAGCCACTATGTTCAAAAAGGACCTGGGCTAGCGGACGCTTGTCTTTATGGCTAGAAATTTTTCCAAGCCATAATGATTCTTTTTCGTGTCCCCTCTAACCAGTTACTTTATAGTTCAATATTCGTGCCAATAAGAATTCCTGAACCCCTTTGACAGGTTCTTCTAAAAATCTATAAATTAAAGGGATTTTGGATACGGGCGAACTATACCACACCCGAAACGCAAATTCAAACGGGCTTACTTGCCCATATTTAAGGCATTTAGGGGCGGAAATGTTTAAGTTTAAAGCGTTTTTTAGCCCTCGTCACTCGCTTTGCTTATTCGATTGAGGGCGTTTTCCAGCTCCAATCGCTTTTCCTCTATGGTTTGTTCAGACGATTTTTGGGAGAGAGATATGGGTGAAGAAAAGTTTAAGGCGCAACGGGTAAAAGGCAGGGGGATTGCAAATTGGTCCCAGCTGTTTAAGATCACTTTATTTTTAGCTCCGAAGGTCATGGGGAAAATTGGCGCTCCGGTTATACCTGCCAATTGCACGGATCCCGGCTGGGCCACACATCTCGGTCCGCGGGAACCATCGGCAATGATAATGATCCTCTGGTTTCGGCGCAAAACTTTAATCAGGGACCGGGCTGCGGAAACAGCTTTTTTATAAGTGGACCCACGTATCACGGAATAGCCCATCAACCGTGCAAGACGGGCCAAAAGATCGCCGTCTTCACTCGGGCTGATCAGCAGGAAATAATCCGGGTGCCGACGAAGATAATAAAACAGGTAAAAGATTCTTCCATGCCACAGGGTGAGAATATAAGGTCCGGTAAGATTCTTGAAATGGTTCTCTTCTTCCTCATTCAGGTTTTTTGAGCGCAGGGTCATGCACCAGAGATAGACCACTCCAAAAAGAAGGTATGGAATTACGTAATTAAACAGGAGTTTTTTCATTAGCGCTCAATTCAACCATAAAATCAGCAATACGTTTGGCAACAGCCTTCATGACTCCAGGTTCTCCCAGGGATTCCCGGATTTTAAGAAG
>CATMOP010000133.1 GCA_950072225.1 uncultured Nitrospina sp. | reverse complement strand
GAACCGGCAATCCGTGCTCCTTTTAAAGGTTTGGAAGTGTTATATTTTTTGCGCAGGGCCATGAGGCCAGGCATTTCGTTCTGGGCAAGGATGATTTCTTTTCGTCCCCAATCTGCCAGTGACAGATCTTTAACTTTATATTTTTCAGAGACGGTGGTGGTTGACATGAGCTACTCCTTAAAAGGTTTTGTTATTCGAATTTAACGAATATGATGAGTGAGATAGGGTCAAGGTTTGCTACGATACAATAAGGAACTGTTTACAGGTAAGAATTAGGGGTAGCCCCAAGTTATTTTCATCATATAATTTACGGTATTTCCTCCTATTAGTTTAGCAGATTATGTGTAGACGTCAATCCATCCTGAAAAAGGGAAAGAAGTTCTAATTCCCCCTATAAAAAGGCGGTTTTTTCTTTATGACCATTTCTGAGGTAAAAATTTACCCTTTTGATTCCGGTGAACCGGACTCTTCCCTGCGAGCTTTTGCGGATGTCACCTTTGAGAATTCGATTTTGATAAAAGGTTTCCGGATTCTGGCGGCTAAAAATGGTGGATTATTTGTTGGCTTTCCTTCCAAAAAAGGCAAGGACGGGAAATTTTATGACATGGTGGAAATAAAGTCGGCGGATTTACAGTCAAATCTTCGGTCTGCGATTCTTGAAGCCTACAAAGTTTATGCCTGATTTTAGTTGGATGATATCTTTACCGTTTTATAAAGGAAGTTTTTAAAACTGATGAATTTCTTCCTTTCGTCTGATTCCAAATGCGAACGGGTTTTACAGGCGCGTAGTTTTACCGCGAGTCCCGGCAGATTTGTTTGATAACGGTTTTTCGCCGCCATTATCAACGACCTGACAGTGTCCCGGGTCAAATGGTTTGCTTTAAAAGGTTGATGGATATCCGTCCAGAAGTTGGCTTCTCCTGCCTCAAACTGGTCCAGCAAGCCTTCGATAAAGTTCCTGCCTGTGGTGTGCCCTGATGATTCTTCTGAAAAGGATAGCTCTGAACTACATGCTGATATGATTTCGCCTTTGGTGATCAAAGCCCCTTTGCGGAATAACATGGCTCTCAGCAAGATGTTTTTCAATTCCCGGACGTTCCCCCGATATTGATGTTGTTTAAGATATTCAACCGCCGCCGGTTCCAATTGGGGCAGGGTAGAGTCGTCCCCCTCTTTTTTATAGGAATTAAACAGGATGCCGAGAAAATGCGTAGCGAGGTCCTCGATGTCCTCCTCCCTTTCATTCAGACGCGGAATATGAAAGCTCAAGGCATTGAGACGATGGTACAGATCTTCCCGGAACCGTCCTTCCTGAATTTCCCTTATTAAATCTTTATTGGTTGCGGCGACCAGGAATATTTTGGAATAACGGGGATGATTTTCACCCAATCGCATGAACACCCCGGTATCGAGAAAGCGTAATAACTGTACCTGAGTTTTTGGATCTGCGTCACCAATCTCATCGAGAAAAACCACTCCACCATTGGCTTCTTCCAAAATGCCTTGGCGGTGGAACTCCGCTCCTGTGAAAGCTCCTTTTTTGTGGCCGAATAATTCACTATAAGTCAGTTCACCGCTGTAGGCGGCTATATTGGTCTTTTTTAAAGATAATTTGAAGTGGGCTCCTTTCTCTTTTTGGAATAGGTCATTGAGATGGGAGTAGATATTGTTGAAAAAGAATTCCTTGCCAGAGCCGGTTTGCCCTTGAATAAGAAGGCTGGGCAATCCGGTTATATCCTCGTGTTGTTGACTGCCCCGCCAATTAAGCATGCGGTTGCAAATAGATTCCACAACAGTCTGGATCTGGTTTACCAGCGAGCTGACATCTTTGCTTTTTCCGATAACGTTGCCGAAGTGATAAGACGAAACTTTGGGGTCCCGGTACTCAATATCCTTTCGGAGTTGAAGGAGCTCCTGTTTAAGGGTTTCAATTTCCTGGAGATTATTTACTTTCTGGCTGATAAGACTGGCAATAATTTGCAGGATTCTTTGATGTTCCTGGGTAAAGAAATGTTTTCGAAAACTGTCCTGGTTGATCACACCAAGAACACGGCTACCGTGAATGATGGGAACGGCCAACTCGGACCGAATTTGACTTGAAAGGTTTTTGTAAAATCCTCGAGTCCGATTTTCATCTTCCACGTCGGAAATTAAAACGGGTCTGGCAGTATGTGCGACAAAACCGTTCAGTGATTTTTGCTCGGCCCGAAGTTCTTGCCCGCCAACAGGAAGAAGAGGAATTTTCCTTTTCATCCAGCCGCGGGATTTAGCCCCAACCAGAATGCCCTCTGCATCTTCAATGATGAGCCAGGGTTTTCCCTGCAACATTTTATAGATGGAAATGGTTCCCGAATCGGCACCGATCAACTCAGAGGTTTTTGCCAGGATCTTTTCGAGAAAGGATTGCAGGTCGTCACCGGCATCAGAAAGCAGTTCCTCGATTTCACTGAGCACCTCAATTTCTATGTGTTCCGGATTTTCCTCTAAAATTAATTTTTCCACCATGGCCGCGTGATTTTCCAGAAGCTTCTTTTCAAAAGAGGTGAACTTGTGCAAGGAGTTGGTGTAATAATTCACCACGCAAATCAACTGCCCGGTTTTCTGCTTGATTTTTGGCACTTGATAAAGGGAGACGAGATCAATTTTGCGCGCCACCGGTTTTCGGCTGAAACTTTCTTCCATGACATCTTCGATATACACCGCTTTTAGGTCAGGGTCTTTGGCAATGAGCCCTTTCTCTTTGTCATAAAGGACAATGCGGCTGATCAGGTGTTCCTTGTGGATATTGATATGATCCCGGTTGGTATAAATCAGCGCATCTTCTTTGTTTTTTGAAAAAGCCGCTAGAATTTCTACCCGGTTGCTCAGTTCCGGTGATTTGGATTCAGGATTTTTAATGAAAGAGGGCACCCATACCGAAGCAAGAGCCAGTCTATCGATGAGTTGTACGGCAGAACGCATCATCATCCAGGCGGCTTCTTTTTTCCGTGCCAAGTCGAGGTGACGGGAAAAGGATAATTTTTGGCGGAAACGTTTGGCGCGGTCCAGGGTGCTGCTGACACCGGCGAGAAAATTGACAATCTCGTTTTTCTGCTCTTCATTAAGGAACTCCCCCTCCTTGCCCCAATCCAGACTGATGGTGCCAATAGGCTGGAACTGATGGGTAATGGGGAAAACGGCGATAGCCTTGATTCCGGCTAATTTCTCAAACGGATTCTGGATTTTTGCGAAACCATCGGGCCAGTTCCAGGAAAACACCACTTCATTGTTGAGAAAAGCCTGCGATATGATCGAAGCTTCGGGCGAGACGAATTTGGTGATGGGTTGTTCATTGGGTTGGTTCTGACCGGTCACATATTGGCAAACCAGCATGCCCTCATAAAGGTCCTCAAGATTAATACGCACCATTTGGCAGTCATAGAGTTTCTTCAATCGGGTGGCAATATGATGAAGAATCTCCGGCAGGCTTTCTTTGCCGAACCGGGAAATCAAATGATCAGAGGGATTCGGGGCCATGATATTTAGAGGATTGAGTAATAAAACTACATAGTGGAAGAATAAGTATAGAATAAATACAGGATTTTATCCACAGATATACCCCTCCGGGGCCTAAAGAGCGGTGGGGTGATTTACCTACAGGGGGTTTGCCGTCATTACGAGGAGTTTATGCCAGGAGGGCGTCACTCTTTTTTCTTTGCTCCATAATCTTTCTAAGAGCTATTACCCCGGGGTTGGTGTCCGGAATATCTTTGAAACTTTGAAACGATAAAACGCTGAGTTCGCAATCCTCCAGGGGGATAATGTTGGCGCAACGGGTGCCGCCTTCCAGAAGGGTCATTTCGCCGAAAACTTCTTGCTTGCCAAGGACCGCTATGACCTTTTTGTTTCCGTTCTCATCTTGCCGGAAAACTTCCACTGTCCCTTTTTCGATGATGTAAGCGTCCCTCTGGACAGAGCCTTCACGGATGATCCATTCCCCCTTGGCATAAACTTTTTTTCTCTCATGGTTCCTCAGCGTGAGTACTATTGAACGGTAGTGGATTGTTGGCTATTGCGCAGGAAGCAAATAGCGAAAGTAGAGCACTTTAAGACAAGTAAAGTATTTTGACAATCCCACGAATGGGGGGACTGGGAAAGTGTACGAAGTTTTACAACTCCCGTGGCTCGGAGAACCACCGGTGGCCGTGATATTTAACCTTAGTTTTCACCTTTTCGATTTACTCAGTATGACAAAGCAAACCCTCCTCTTCGATGTAGCTCAGGGTGCACATTGGCCCCACCCGAGTGGGGAAAGAATGTCAAAATTCCGGCAGAAATGGCCAGATTTCGGTCGCTTTCCGGAACGGCCCTAGGGCAGGGGGTTGATGGATAGCTTCTCAGAGGCTTTAAACATAACAAGTTATTTGGGTTGCAGAAAAATGTCCCGTTCCCGGGCTGGTGGCATAGGTTTTGCTCTATAAAGGGCAAGGAGATAGATATGCCACTGATTGATAAACTTTTATTTTCGGATTCCGTCCCAACTCTCATGAAAAAGAGCCTGAATTTTATGTCCACCCGTCAGACCTTGATTTCCTCGAATATCAGTAACGCCGATACTCCCGGATTCAAGGCTAGTGACATTGATTTCCAGGCACAATTGCGCGCAGCCATAGGTTCTAAAGGCAGTTTGAACCTTAGAACGACCAACGAAAAACATATTGGGCCTTCTACTTCTGATATTATGGATTTGGCCGCGGACCCTTTTGAAGAGGATGCTGCCGCAAAATCCAACGGGAATAATGTCGATATCGATCATGAAATGGCAAAAATGGCCGAAAATCAGATTTTGTACAACGCAACGGTCCAATTGATGATGAAAAGAGGGGCAACAGTCCGTTCAGCCGTTACCGAATTGCCGCAACAATAAGGCTCTGGTTTAAGGAAAACCTGGTTTTTTTAAATTTTAAAGGGTTATAATAGGTTGGTTAGAGATATTAAATTTTTGATGCATAAATTATGAAAGATATTACCGTATCCAGCAATTTAAAAGCGTTACAAGGAGCGGGGCCTTCCCAGGGATTGGGTGCACCTAAAGTTGGTGCAGATACAAAAGGGCCATCTTTTGCCGATACTCTAGCGCAATCTCTGAAAGAGGTTAATACCTTGCAGAAAGACGCGGATGTTGCCATTCAGGATTTTGTTGCTGGCGATACCCGCAATATTCACGAAACTATGATTGCCGTGGGCAAAGCCGATCTTGCATTCCGCTTGACCATGCAGGTAAGGAATAAAATTGTTGAAGCTTATCAGGAAGTGATGCGGACCCAGGTTTAATAAGTCGGTCCATTTCAGGTTAAATCATAAGTCAGTTCATTTTAAAGCCTCTGGAAGTTGTTTCCAGAGGCTTTTTTTTGCGGAGAGCCGCCGCTGGCAACTAGCAATAGTTTCATCTTGTTAGCAAGAAGTCATCTCGGTTGAAAGAGTCTTTTGCCCTCCTGTATTGATATGTTGACAAGCCCGTTTTATTGGCAGATATTATTAAGAGCTTTTTGTGCATAAAGCCAAAACGTTTCTATGAGCAAGGGAACGATTTAAAGTATTCGGGAGGTTAAAAATGATGGAAAGGTTTCACTTAAAAATTATAGCGGGCATATGTTTCTTCGCGGCAATTTTTCTGGCTGGAAACCCTGTCTGGGCGCAATCTGGTGGTCATGCCAGTGTAGGACTGGGCCACGGTGAAGAGGGATACCTTCACTTGGAGGAAATGGTCAAACATTTGGAGTTCAGCCTGCAATTGCCGGATGCCAGTGAACAGTTGAGAACTCATGGCCCCATGGCTTTGCGACACGCCAGGGAAGCGTTGAAACATTATAATGAAGCGCTGAAACATGGTTCGGAGTCACTCGGCCGACGTGCCAGTATGCCTATGATGGAAGAAGGCTCTGGGGGTGGTGCCCCTGGTGGTGGTTACCGGGATGACGGTTTTTCCCAACGGCGTGACGAAGGCTCCCACTAGGCGTGGGGCCAATGAGCAATCGCTTTTTTGGCTAGCAAAGAGTTATCTCGGCCCAAGGAGTTCTTTCCAGGTGCCCCTGCGGCTAG
>CATMOP010000132.1 GCA_950072225.1 uncultured Nitrospina sp. | reverse complement strand
ACAGGTGCAGGAAACGCCAGAATGGCAGGAAGGCGGTTAAACACAAGCCGATGGCAAACTAAAACAACGTGGATAATTTGCAAGTCATTGTGGGGACTCACCACATAGGGTAAATGCTGTGGGGTAATTCATGGCTTTTCTTTTTACTGTTTTTTATATCCTCTTTGGCAGTGCTTTTTTGGGCGAAGCAAAAAATAGATTTAATTGCTAATGCCCAACGAATCAGAAATTTACTTAGCATGACTCAAACCCTTTCTGCTCTGCGTAAATGAGGCTCAATAATTTTTGTAAATTTTATATTTTTTTGCATAAACAGGAGGTGCCATTTTACTATATGGATTTGTTGTTTCTTTTTGCGAATAAAAACAATTGGTAGTCCAGGGGAAATCCAAACAGCTTGTATTTCCATCGGAACCTGGCAATCCCGGCAAACAGCTTGTAGGCCCATACGAAGAAAAGTTTTTTGGTTGGATTTTTAATTCTTTCTTTTGCCCAAAGTATTGTATCGGAATCAAGGAACATGAAGATATAGCTCGATATCATCGAAACCATTTGGGCTTGTTCGGGTGTGACCCACGGTGTCTGTTTGTCATAAAGCTTCATGTGAGCCCAGCCTTCCAGTTCTTTGGGTTCCTGAAAGCCTAACTTAACAGCAGTGTCATATAATGGGGTCCCTGGATAAGGCATATAAATAAACATCTGCCCTCGGTTGCGGCTGTCAAAAGAGAGAAACTCATCAAGCATTTTGATAGTGGAACTTATTTGGCCATCGGTTTTTTTCTCCAACTCCTGATGTGTATAATTCAGTATGGGTATTCCCACAAGAGTGGAAAAGATGACCTTGATGCCGTATTTGCGGCACTTTTCCGCGAATTTATAATTGTCCTCGACATCCATATCTTTATCAATAACATCCAATGATTCCTGGTCGCCAGATTCCGCACCGCACAATATGCTGTAGGTTCGGGATTCCCGTAAAAGTTCCCAAAGCTCGTCATCGGCCTCAGCCAATTGTTTTGCCCGTCCATCGACATTGCCGAGCCGCAGGGTTAATCCCCGATCAATGATACCCATCAGGATCGCTTTAGCCCTTTTGACATTCACAAAAAATAGGCTGTCATACAAGTTGACCCCGTTGATTTGATACTTGTTCTGCAGTTTTTCCAGATCGTCCAGAACCAATTCCGGGCTCAATCCGACCCAACTTCTGTGGTTAACAGTAACCTCACTGCAAAAGGAACACCGATAGGGACATCCGTAACTTGAGACATAGTTGATGGTCCTACTTCCGAACTCTGTGACCATGACACATTTATCTATATCTACCAGGTGATAAGGGAGTGGGGGCCAATCATCGATTGATTCCAGGTTTCTGTCCGGATTAGTAAAGATCTCTCCGTTTTCCTTCCAGTACACTCCTGGGATGTCTTTATAATTCTCACCCTTTTCAATTCTTTTGACTACATCATAAAGGGCTCTTGCGCCCTGGCCCTTGATGACGATATCTATGTAGGGATTTTCCAGAACCTGGAGAGGGTGAACAGAAGGATGCCATCCGCCCCATATTATTTTAATATCCTTATTAGCTTCTTTCGCAATTTTACTGGCTTTGAGGCCGCCCTAAATCTGCAGGCCCGTCATGGCAGATATTCCTAAAACAAGGCTTTCCTTGGCAGATTCCCTGATAACCTGGAATGGGTCGGGGTACAGGTTTTCAGCGATGATGTTGATAGGGTAACCTTCTTTATCGAGAAACCTGGATATGCAAATCAGGGAAATAGGAAGATCGACAGGTTTGTAATAGGGGTCGGGTCTAGGATTGAATAAGAGGACCGGTTTTTTCATGAACTTTCGATAAGAATATTAATTTTTGGCTGGGTTCAGGCCTTTCGCATACCTTAGTTCTTAGCGGTTTTTTCTACTAAAACCTTAATTGGGCAGTGTTTACGCCCACGCGCATCTTTCCATGAATACGTACTTTTCGCCGTGCAATTATAGTCTAAAAAGCGTCCGACCAAATGGAAAATATGATTAAAAGCAGATCTTGAACAAGCAGGTGGCAAACCAAAACAACGTGGATAATTTACAAGTCATTGTGGGGACTCACCACATAGGGTAAATGCTGTGAGGTAATTCTTTTCAATCGGTGATTATATGTTCTTTGATTTCAGAATCGGGTAGGGTCCGGCTTCGTTGAATCTGGAACCGGCGAAAAAGCATCTGCGGAAGCATTTTCAAAGCACCCCATTTGCTTTTCCAAAGCACCTGGCCTTGCCCACGATAAGTAAAATATTTGATATCTGCAAACTGGTGTTTCCAGATGGAGGTGAGGTATTTAAAATACATACTTAGGGAGTAGTTTTTGATAAAAACCCAGATATCATTTCTCTTACATAGATAAACATATCGATCGCTGTACAAGCCTACTGTGGCGGTGCCAATGTGAAAAACCTTAGCTTTTGGCAGGTAAACGGCTTTGAGTCCCTGCAACTGTCCCCGCATATTAAGATCGACATCTTCCGCAAAGATAAAGAAGTCTTCATCGAAAAGTCCCACCTGATTGAAGAATTCGCGGCGATAAATTCCGGCCCCGGCACAGGCCCCGAAAACATAGTCTTCTTTTTCATATTGGCCAGTGTCTTTCTCCCCTTGGCCACGGCCGCCGCCTGCGGACCAACTGTGAAACAAATCGCCGGTATTGTAGAAAACATCTCGTTGATCGAGAAACATCATTTTAGTGGTACCCATTCCGCACTCGGGATGGCGTTCCATGCCCTCATAAAGTTCTCTCAGCCAGTTGGGGGTCACTTCGATGTCATTATTGAGCAACACGATAAATTCCGAGTTGGATGCCTTGATCCCTTCATTACAGGCAATGGCGAAGCCCATATTATCAGGAAGTTTCAGCAGTCTCACCCAAGGGTATTGCTCCTCGATCATTTCTCGGGAACCATCGGTAGAGCCGTTATCGACGACGATAATTTCGTGGCCTTCGAAATCGAGTTTGGCAAGGGAATCCAGGCACATGCCAACGAACTGCATGCCATTCCAGTTGGGAACCACAACACTGACTTTCAAGGGGGAACCTTTCGGTAAATTTGGGTTTGTCTTCATCTTTTCGGTGTTTTTTGCGGAATTCTGAATAGGGAGTTCCATAACTTCTGCTGTTTGAGGTTTGTTTTTCAGTAATTCTTTTGCTCCCTGATGAGAGGGTTGCTGTTTAAGGCATTGTTGCAGGAGTTGATCTTGCTTTTCCGGGGAAACCAATAACGCCATCCTGAACCAGGCATTGGCTTGTATATGGGAATAGCTCTGGCTCGATGTCGCCAATTCCTCAAATAATTTATAAGCGGCAGGTCGATCCCCGGATTTTTCCAGGGCAGAAGCAAACGCATAGCGCATGATCCCATTATCCGGATCTTTTTGCAGATAAAGTTCCAGTGTCTCGTGTTCCGGTCTCAGATGGGAATCCATTTGGGCAATATTTTTAACGATCAGAGTCTGTAACCATTCTCGGCCCTTTGGTTCCGCGATATCCCATGTTTCGGCGTAAAGGTTTTTAAGGCCCTCTCGATCTCCTAATTTCTGCAAACACTCAACACTAAGTTCCCAGCAGTCATGCCGATCAAAGTCTTGCCGGCGGATCGTATCAAATTCTTCCAGGGCTTCTGCATAATTTTCCATACACTTTTTAAGTAATCCACGCGAAAAAACGATTTCCAAAACATTGCCGAAACGTTCAGTTTCCTCATCAAGCAGAGTCCAAGCCTCGTCAAACTTGTTCAGTTTTATTTTTTGATTGCAAAGTTTTAAGCGAGTACCGCTCCAATGGGGAGCATATTTAAGGATATTTTCAAAGGCTTTTTCGGCCTGATTGATAAGACCCATGGAAGTATATATTTCTCCCATATAATCATAACCTTCTGCATCCAACTTGTTCAATTTAATAAGTTTTCTGCATTCTTTGAGGGCGATGGTATTCTTTTCCCTTTTGGCATCGGAGCGGTCAAAGCCCGGTGCGTGCCACTCACCTTGAGTGAGTGAATCCATGTGGCGCATTTTTTCCTGCCAGGCCAGGGTCAGAGGGTTTTGCGGAACGGATTTAAAAGATTCCAAACGGTATACTGGGAACCGGGCCAGCACGACTTTCAAGAGCTTGTAGCGCAGACCGGTGATTTCCTCCAGATGCTGGACATCCAGATCAACAAAACTCTTGATCAGGTACTTGGGTTTGTGGTGTAAAAGTCCGCCCACGAAGCTGTCGTAAAAGCCTTCCAGATCCGGGGTGTCCCAAGGGCCGATGGTGTGATGCAGGAAGTTGTCGGAAGCCGGTGAGCCGGTCAGGTGGTAAAGCTGTGAGAACGTCCCCCAGACAAAAATGCGTTCACCGCTTTCACCGCGCATTCTCATCAGACGTTTGAGAATTTTCCCCAACCGGGGAAGATACAGGTATTGGTCAAATTTTTCGTAGTGGATCAGGGTTTCGGGTTCCGTCGGGCGAAGGTAATAAAAAGCCATGGATTTTAAATTCCACGCCAGCAAAGCGGCAAAAACGGCAAGAATCACCCCCGCAAATATTGGCTCCAGAGTCAACACGGTATCCAGGCCCAAACCACAGCCCAATGAAAGCAGGCCAAATAATGGCAGATAGTGGTACCTGGAAAACGCCCGCTGAAAAATGATCATGCTAAACAGGATAAGGGAAAAAGCGAGCAACCAGATGTTTTGATCCTGGACGCAATAGAATCCGAGTGGAATGAGACCCAGCCAGACAGGTAAGGCCTGTTTAAACAGCTGCCCAATTTCAAACAAAACGCTAAAGTGCATTTTTTTGGTTTGGGTTAGCCTGAGGGTGGTGGCCATGCGAGTTTTCAATTGTTTGCGCGATTCGGCGTTCCAGAATCCCATCTTCCATTCTGTCAGATTGGAAAGCGCCATCACTCCCACTGATGTCAGGGCAAATTGGGCCGAGGCCAGCCCACCAAATTCATACCAGACTAGGGGTGCCAGAACCCCCGTGAAAAGGGCAGTGGTGCATTTGGAAATATAAGTGAGGCCAAAACAGAGCCCTGCCAGGATCACCCACTCGGGTCCGGCTTGCAAAAAAGCCAGCCCGGAAAAGATAAAAGGAATATAAAATTGCTCGAAGTTGAAGGAGCCAGCTGTCATATCCGGAGAGGTGCCATAAAAGGAATAAAGCAGGCCTCCGGTGAAACTGGCCCATGGATTATGGGTGAAATTCCATAAAGCTCCATATATGGCTAAAGAACCAGCGAGATGGAAAGCGGTTTGTAAATGGCGGATGCGCTGAACGCCTCCCTCCCGGGAACCATAGAGCTTATCCAGCAAGAGCATTTTCCACATGGGGATGCCGATCATTTGCAGGTCCTTTTTCCACTGAAACCCTTGTGACGCAAAATGGGCCCGGTAAGTGTAGATCGCAAAATCATCATCCAGGGGGAAATTCTGAAAAGGCCTGCGGAACAGGATCGCGGAAAGGGAAATGATGACTAAAAATGTCGGGGTCAACAGGTCCATAGGTTCATGATAGTTTAGATGTGGATGCGGAGTTTTTCCTTAGAGGGCATAACTTCCCTATCTATTTTTGATCGGCTGATTTTCGAGGTTTCTTTAGCCCGTCGGCGAGCCGCCGGGGGCAGTAGCGGTGAAATTCTTCCTCCTTAAAGCCTTCTGAGTATAAAGAACGGGGCCTGGAGGATCAACCTTTCAATTTTAGCCTGGAAGGACCCGCCTGTCCGCTTGCTTTTCGGGTTGAGATTGAGGAAAATAACTGAAATGTCAATGGATAAGGAGATTCAAATGCAAGAAGATTTCGCCAAAATTTTCAAGGATATTGAGAACAGGATTGGACTGCTCCGGAGGTTTCTTTGACGTTGACCAGAAGATAAGAGATATTGAGCCGCTGGACGCGGAAATGGCCCGCTCCGGATTCTGGGATGATAATGAATCCGCCCAAAAAGTTCTGCAGAAAAGGTCCGGTCTGCAACGTTCCATAGAATTATGGAAAAATCTGGAAAAAGAGGGTGAAGACCTGGGTGCCCTGCTGGAGCTTTCTGCTGAAGAGGAAGACCCTTCCCTGGATGAGGAGATCCAGT
>CATMOP010000131.1 GCA_950072225.1 uncultured Nitrospina sp. | reverse complement strand
TCTGCTATTTTTGCTGGGTCTAATTAGTGCTAAATCAGGCGGGAAGGGAAGCTTATTTATTTTTTGGACTATCTAATTAGGATAAAAATACTGGATATTACAACTGTTTGTTAATAGAAAAAGAATATCCCCCTCCTAAAATTGGGAGAGGGATAAATATTAACTTTTAAAAACAGCAGGTTATAAGACAGAAATGGATTTAAAAATCACCTGCCTTGATGCGGTACACATCAGGATATTCCGGTTTTTTGATATACGAGAGAGTGAGTGCAATATTTTCACCCGCTTTTTTATCACCTTCCAGTTTCGGGTTGCTCAATAGCAATCTTGCGGCTCTTCCTTTTCGATCTTTTCCTTGGAAGACCAGGATGATACCTTCACCCATTTGGGCATTGAGGGCAAATCCTTCTTTCTGATATTTTTTCTGCACAAAATGATTGCGTAACTGGTTGGCAGTTGCCACAACGGCTTCCGCATTTGGGTCTTTCATTACCGGTCTTCCCCAAACAACATTGATATGAATCAGGCGTCTGGATTTAAAACCCAGGATATAGAAAATTTTTGCAGGTCCGCTTTCAGGTAAAAGCTTTGAAACCTTGATCCCCAGTGTGATGGTTTTTTCATTGGGATGAACTTGACGAGTTATCTGCTTTTTTCCCACATCAAAATCTTTTTTGATAGCTTTGATGAGGTCCCGTTCATTCATACCAAAATGGGCAGACCGGAACCCATTCACCACGGCCCATTGTTGTGTGGTCCCAACTCCTGATTCAGGTTTTGCCAAGCCGTTTCCGACAAATATCACACCACTAAAAATTAAGGACAGAAAAAAAGCAATCGGTTTCACTGGATTCATTTCAGGCATTTCAAAAATCTCCTTTTTGACTTCATATTTCAAAACTAGGTTCAGGCAACCCCTTAATATTCCAATACCTATAGAACAGGATGTGCAACCCCAGTCTGTCATAGCTAAAAAACAACCTATCGGAAATATTTACAAATATATAAAGCGCAATAATCTGGATTGCCTCCATAAGTTATTGTTTTTAACTAGCACTAAAACTTAAAAAACTTACAAATGGATCATTATAGTTGCTTCTAAAAATCCGCCAATGAAAGGTGATTAAGTGATCTGGGAGATAGGGTGAGGCTATTTATATAAATTTTGTGCTGATTTTATTCGAAATCATGGAATGTCTTAGCACGTTGCGGGACAGTTCAACAACGGATGCCCACTATAAAGCATTGAGAATAAAAGCCTCCAAAATCGTGCCACCTTCTTCGAAATCAGCAGGTCGCCCCACATTTTTGACTGAATGTGACCGCCCCCACTCGGAGAGATTGAACAGCATCAGAGTAGTTTGATAAATCGGCATATATTATTTTCCAGGTGGGAAAGGGAAAAAGGAAGAAGAAAGCTCATAAATGGTGTGAAGGAGGAGAATAAATGGGACAGGTAAAAAGAGGACGCGACAGAAGAGAAGAGGCAGGTGAAAAAGGTGAAGACAGAAGGAAGACAAATTTAAGTGTTGAAAACGAAAATCGCAAGGGTAGCCAAAGAGTAGGACCTCGAAGAAGCCCCGCAGGTGACAGAAAGGCTGGTCAATAAATGGTATGAGGGATGTCCACTTGGAAAATAAACATCAAAGACCAAACAGCAACCTCCATCAACCCTAAAGTCTCTGCGCAGGGACAGTTCCACACCAAAAAAAGAAAAGTATTGGGAGAGGCCACCCTGCCCTCAAGGGCCTGATTTCCTGCAAAAAGTGGGACTATTATGGGACTGGAAAGACAAACAACAAAGGGCTTGAAGCGCAATGCGCCTCAAGCCCCTGCTATTAGTGGCGGGGTCGACGAGACTCGAACTCGCGACCTCCGGCGTGACAGGCCGGCGTTCTAACCAACTGAACTACGACCCCGCGGTCGTCTGGTAAATGGTAGGCGGAACAGGGCTCGAACCTGTGACCCCCGGCTTGTAAGGCCGGTGCTCTCCCAGCTGAGCTACCCGCCCATTCGGCATGGGTCCAACGTGTATAGACTCGTTGAGCCGAAACAACTCTTTGCTGGCCAAAAAAACATGGCTTATTACCCGCAGAGGTTCTCTGCCCTCACTTCAATATCAAGAAGGGTTTCTTCTTTCCAATAATGAGGATGGGAGTATATAAACGGGCATCATGCCTGTCAAGCGATTTTGTTTTCCGGTATTTCGCATGCAAAATATTGAACAGATTGATTTTAAAATGATTGACAGCCATCCCCCCTCACTATAAGATGCATTTTTGAGTCCGAAAATAGGATTTTCGGCCTCTTCTCAAATGTTTTTGTTTCCTGGATTCTCCCCGATTGCTTCACCATGATAGAAAAAATCATGGCTTCTCTCGAGAGCCTGCCGACGGAAGACCTTCTTAAGATTCGGAAAAACCTTGATGCGTTGATCCAATCAAAATATGATGACGATCTCGGAAAAAGGCAAGGCAAAAGGGCCAAGGTCAAAATTGCCGGGAACGTGGAAATTGAACGGGAAAAAGAGTTCTTTTTCACACTTCACAAAATCATCATTCTGGAAATGTCGGTCAACGGTTTGGTTTTTTCCATAAAAGGGACCGTCATCGAAGGGGATATTTTACGTGTTTCTTTTAGAGTGCCCTCGACCGGAGAGAAAAAAATAATCGATTGCCAGGCTGTGCGGGTCCAGGAAATAAAATCCGGCACAATCCCGGAATACGAAGTCGTCGCCATTGCGGTCAGCAAAGAGGCGGTAAAAGATTATAAGGATATGCTGAGGAAAAGAGGCAAATAGCCAAAGCCTGTAAAGCAGAGATTATGACTCCAGCCAAGCCCATTTTGGGGCATCTCATTGAACTGATCGGAAATGTTGCCGGCGCCTACACCGTGGCCCTGTTTACGATGGAGCCTGGAGGGGAAACCTTAGCCATGCGCGAATATTTTTCCCTCAGCAACAATTTGAACCCGAGGGCAAAAATCCCTGTTGGCAAAGGCCCCATAGGTGTGGCCGCACAAACCCGCAAATCTCAGTTGATTGAAAATTTTGACCAGAACACACGTTTTCTCGGCCTCTACAAGAAAAATGAGGAACTGAAAAATTTTATTGCCCTTCCTGTAATTTATGGGAATCAGGTAGCAGTTCTGGTAGTAGATTCCAAGAAACGGTACCAGTTCTCCATCAAACTGCAGAAAATACTGACTGAATTTGCTCTACAGATTGCATGGAACCTACAACCCGAGAACCCAGACAATTCTGAAAAACTATCTCCCCAGCCGTTTTTGCAGGAGATCAATTCCTACTGCCGGTTTCTCGCAGAATCACCTGACCGGTCATCCGTTGCCGACCGGCTGACGCAGATCCCCTCATCTCTGATTCCCTGCACTGCCATCGCCACAGTTTGGTTCGAAGAAAACCAGCAGGAAGGACGAATTATCGGCCATAGAGGTTTTGCTCATGACGTTTCTGAAATCAGGGTGTTTTTTGGCAAGGGGCTGGTGGGTTCCTGTGCAAAAAACAGGTCGCCCCTTCTTATGCAGATTCATGAAGGCCGGAAAACGGTTGTGTTTTCCGAGGAGGAAAAATCTGAAGACCTGCAATGCGTTGCTACTCTGCCCATTCAACTCAACGACACCCTTTACGGAGTCCTTATGGTCGGTTCCTCAGAACCCGATGGAGTGACCCAAACCGATCTGGACAAACTGGCACTGGTTGTTTCCGCCGCCGCTTCCGCCCTGTTCTGCACAGATACTAAAGACCGCTGGGTCTATGACAAAAACTTGGACCCTGTCACCGGGGTTCCCAATCACCGGTTTTTGACGGAACATAATCTTGCGGTATCGGAAGAAGTGTTTCAGCCCAACCGTACCGTATTTTTTCTTACTTTCCACATCACCAACCTTACGGAACTTTATGAAATCCACGGTGTAGACCGGGGCGACGCCTACCTTAAACAATTGATGGCCCTGTTCTCAAAATTGATTCCATCCCCCAAATTTATTTTCCGCTTGTCGGAAACCTGTTTCCTGATCATGCTTATGGATCAAGGCCAGAAAGAGGTGGAACGCTTGATATCGAAACTGAAACACCTGCTTGAACACAAACCGCTTAATATCAACGGAGCTTCCATGGAGGCCCAAACTCAATGGGGACTTTCTGTCTATCCCAGGGATGGGAAAGAACTGTTCAGCCTCATTAACCAATCACGCATCCGGTTGGCCCAGAAAACGAAAGTGATGGCATGATAGAAAAATCATTCAACAGTATTTTCAGCGGGTTCTCTACCGATCTGGCTATGGATTTGGGAACGGCAAACACCCTGATTTACATTACCGAAAAGGGGATTGTGCTGAACGAACCATCCGTTGTCGCAATAAGCGTGGATGACAACTCAATTGAAGCGGTTGGACTAGAAGCAAAAAAAATGTGTGGCCGGACCCATTCCCGGGTCAACACCATCCGCCCTATTAAAGACGGAGTCATCGCCGACTTTGATGTGACCAACCGGATGATTCAGTATTTTCTAAAAAAAGTGCTGAACCAATACCGATTCTTTAAACCCCGCATGGTTATCGGGGTACCGACCTGCATTACCCAAGTGGAAAAAAAAGCAGTGATCGACGCTTCCATCATGGCGGGAATCCGGGAAGTCCATCTGGTGGAGGAACCTATGGCCGCCGCAATCGGCGTTGGCATTCCCGTACACCGGCCTGAAGGAAACATGATTATCGACATTGGCGGCGGCACTACCGATGTAGCAGTCATTTCCCTGTCCGCTATCGCTTACGGAGAATCCGTACGCGTTGCGGGAGACGAAATTGATGAATCCATCGTCCGCTATATGCGACTGCAGCACCATCTAAATATCGGCGTATTCGAAGGCGAACGCGCTAAAAAGGAAATCGGCAGTGCCTTTCCGCAAGCGGGGACCCTGACTACTGAAGTCAAAGGATTGAATGTTAAAACCGGCGTCCCCATGTCTATCACCATAAGCGATGAGGAAATCCGTGAAGCACTGAAAGAACCGCTGACTACTATCATCGCTGTCATCATGCGCGCCCTGGAAAAAATCCCGCCGGAACTTTCTTCTGATATTCACTCCAATGGCATCTACCTCACCGGAGGTGGTGCCCTCCTCCGCGGACTGGATAAAATGATCGAAGAAAAAACTACCCTGAAAGTCTTTATTCCCGAAGACCCCCTCCTCAGTATTGTCAAAGGTGCCGGAGCGATTCTTGATGACTTCCCCAATATGAAAAAAGTCTGTATCAACTAACCCGGTTGAGGTACAATTTTCCATCGCTCCCCAAAAATTAACTGGCATTTATGAATCCATCCCCGGTTTGTCAGGAATGTGGAACACGGGTAAATACTGCACCCACGATGATCGAATATCTGGGGGAAGAAATTTATCTGTTCGACCCCGTCGTTTGTGAGCCCTGCCTGCACAAGCTGTGCAAACGCTATTCCACTTATTGTGCCAATTGCGGAGGTTGCATCCCACCCTATTCACAGGTAGGAGTGTTAAAAGGGGATGCCGGACAAAAACAGGTTGTCCACACAACCACCTCCTGCACCACTGCAGGAAGCGCGTTTTACGGGTATTGGGGCAAAGGCCAATTGAGAAATTTCATCCAAATTGAAGCCTGCAACTAGCAAGAGCTTTTCCTGCTTGCAATAAGGTTCTCGGCCTGAAGAGCTCTTGTCCAGTCGCCTCCCTCGCTAGAGGGCACCGGGTGGGAGAAAATAATTTTGAATCCGGGTTCGAGTCCGGTATGATTCGGGAAACTTAAGATCATCTCCGAAAACTGCTTTTGGTCAAGAGCGGCCCTTATAAATAAGGGTCTGCGAATTACCTTAGAGAAGATTATCGAATAAATAGAAATCCCGTTAAAATCCCCGGATGTCCACTATGCTAAAAGTTCATTTTGAGAGAGAAAATCGTACCATTCAGGTCGAGCCTGGAGAAAACCTGCGGAAAGCAGCTATCCGCAATAAATTCAGTGTTTACGCCCATATTCATAAAATCCTGAACTGTCGGGGCCGGGCTCTTTGCACCGCCTGCACCGTCCAGATTGTTGCAGGAAACGTGGCTCCCAGGAATGAAGCTGAAACAGAAAAACTAGCCAA
>CATMOP010000130.1 GCA_950072225.1 uncultured Nitrospina sp. | reverse complement strand
CTCAGGTTTTACCCTTTTAGGGCATGAAAGCAAAGGAAGAGAGACATCACGCGTGCCCCGGAGGGATAATAACTCTATCTGGCGAGCAACTGTATTCGCAGCTCAACAGGCCATTGCCCAGTTGCCCCTGCGGCGAGCAGTAAAACCTGCCCTATGACCCGTACCGTTTCTGGAATTGACCATTTACTTTCCCAGCCCGAAAAATATTTACAGGGTAAAACTGTCGGGTTAATCGTCAATCACACCAGCCTGGCTAATGACGGCCGGCATTCCATCGCTCATTTTCATTCCCATTCCGCTTTCAGGTTGCGAGCCTTGTTCGCACCAGAACATGGGCTGAATGGCACGGCCCAGGACATGGTCCATATCGAAAACGAGGTGGATCCGCTTTCCGGCCTGATCATAAAAAGCCTGTATGGAAAAAGTAAGGATTCCCTGGTTCCCGACCCGGCGTTATTGAAAGACATTGATAATCTGGTTTTCGATATTCAGGATATCGGCTCTCGCTATTACACATTCATATATACAATGGCCAACTGCATGACCATCTGCAAGCAGACGGGGACACGGATGGTGGTTTGCGATCGTCCCAATCCTATAAATGGGACCTCGGTCGAAGGCAACCTGGTAGGAGAAAACTTGCGTTCCTTTGTTGGACAATATTCCCTGCCCAACCGCCACGGCATGACCGTAGGAGAACTCGCTCGCCTGTTTAATGAACATTTTGGCATTCATTGTGACCTCACCGTTGTCCCCATGACGGGCTGGAGCCGGGAGATGTGGTATGACCAAACAGGAGTGATCTGGACACCGCCATCACCCAATATGCCGACTCTGGCAACCGCCACCGTGTACCCGGGAATGTGCCTGATTGAGGGAACCCTGCTTTCAGAAGGACGCGGCACCACCCTGCCCTTCGAACAAATCGGCGCCCCTTTCATCAATCCTCACAAGCTGACTGCAAGGCTCGAGAAAGATTCTCCACTCCTGCCGGGTGTGTATTTCCGTCCACAATATTTCAAGCCCATGTTTCAGAAACACGCGGGCGAGGTTTGTGCAGGGCTCCAACTCCATATCACTGACCGGGACCATTTCAAACCCCTGCTCACAACCGTGGCGTTACTCCGCGCTATTGCCGAAATTTATCCGGATCGATTGCATTGGAGAACCGAACCCTATGAATTCGTCAGCAACCGTCTGGCCATCGACCTGCTGTATGGCAACCCCAAATTGCGTGAGACCCTTTTCGAACCTGATTTTTCCCTGGAAGGCTTGGAAAACTCCTGGCGAAAAGAATTAGAAACATTTCTACCACTCCGGCAGGAATATCTGATTTATTAACCTGGACAGGTAATCATAATCCCATTTGTTCCCTCCCTTGGTTCTCCGACGGACCGAATGGGCTCAAATGAAAAAAATCCCCAAAACTCACGAAAAAATGAGAGAATAGGTAGTTTTGAAAATTTAATTTAACCTGTCCTATCGAAACCCGCCGGCCCACGCCCGCCATATCTTTTTGATAAATAAGGACTTATTGAGTTTTCAGGCAGTATTTCCACTTATTATTTATTTACCGTAAAGTCTTGACAAAACCCAGGTGGGTCCTTATATTTTCACCCTTGTTTAATGGAATAAATTCATGACTTTAAAGGACAAGCTCCTTGCAGATATGAAGGAGGCCCTTAAATCCAAGGATTCGCTTAGGCTCAATACCATCCGTAGCGTAATTGCCGCCGTCAAAAATCAGGAGATCGACCTTCGTAAGGAACTTCAAGATGATGAAGTCTTATCTATAGTTACCCACGAGGTTAAAAAAAGAAAAGAAGCGTCTGCCCTTTTCAAACAGGGAGGACGCATGGATTTAGTGGAAAAAGAAAATCGGGAACATGCAATTCTGCAGGCCTATTTGCCAGAACAAGTCTCTGAAGAGGATTTGCGAAAAAGAATCCAGGAAGTGATCGCAGAAACTGAAGCCAAAGGGATGAAAGATTTAGGGAAAATCATGAAAGCCCTGGTTCCCGAGTTCAAAGGCAAAGCAGATAACGGTCTGATTAAAGACCTGGCGGGTGAATATTTGAATTAAAATCCCGGCAGGTATTATTGACCGGACATTGGTAGACATAAAACCTGCCATCCCTATAAAATTTATCGTTTCTTATTTGGGCGGGTTCTTCCAAACGGTCTATTAAAATTTTGAAAATTTCAATACCCGATAATATCATTGATGAGATTCGCGACCGCACCGATATCGTTGCGGTGATTTCGGAACATGTCGTCCTGAAAAAATCCGGCAAAAATTTTAAAGGACTTTGCCCCTTTCATTCCGAAAAAACCCCATCATTCTCGGTCAGCCCGGAAAAACGGATTTACCACTGCTTCGGCTGTGGCACCGGAGGAAATATTTTTAAATTCCTCATGGAAACCCAGAACATTTCCTTTCCGGATGCGATCAAACATCTGGCCGAGCGTACCGGCATTCCCCTGCCCCGAAATGCTTCGGGCCATCATCCGGACCCCAAACAAATAGAGCGGGACGCTTTAAGAAAACTCAATGAGTCTGCGACGCGATATTTTCAGTCTTTACTGAAAAACCCGGAGGGCGGGTTGAATGCAAGGAATTATTTAAGTTCCCGTCATTTTGACGCAGAAATTCTGGGCCGATACCGGATAGGTTGGTCGGCCCCAACCTGGAGAGGCCTGCTCAATCATGTCCAGCAAAAAAGTTCCGTCACCATGGAACGGCTCGTGCAATCCGGACTAGTCATCCAGAAGGAGGATAGATCTAACGTTTATGACCGTTTTCGCGGCCGGATAATTTTTCCGATCAAGGATCTTCACGGAAACATCATTGGTTTTGGTGGGCGTGCCATTGCCGAGGAAGACCAACCCAAATACCTCAATTCTCCTGAAACGCTTCTCTATCAAAAGAGTGAAACGCTTTTCGGTATAGACCAGGCAAAACATGCCATACGTAGGGAAAACCAAGTCATTCTCGTGGAAGGTTATTTCGACCAGATGCGGGCGGTGCAACATGGAATCGACCATGTGGTTGCAACTTGCGGAACCGCCCTGACCGCCAAACAGGCGGGAATTTTGCGAAATCACGCGGAGACCGTAATCCTGGTTTTCGACTCCGATCCCGCAGGAAGGTCTGCCGCTGGGAAAGGATTTGATATCCTGCTGGAACATGGATTAAATGTGAAAATCGTAGTCCTGCCCGAAGGCCAGGATCCGGACTCGTTCATCCACGAGCAGGGAACAGAAAAATTTCTAGAAAAAATCCGCACCGCCAAGCCTTTCATTGAGTCTTATATTGATGCGCTGATCAAAGAATCACCGGGCAAAACCCCGGCAGACACGGTTAAAATGGCCAACCAGATTCTTCCTTTGCTGGCAAAAATAAAAAACAATGTGGAACGGCAAGCCTGGCTGGAAAACTTTACCTCCAAAGCAGAAATTGATGACAAAACATTTTTAAAGGAATTGAAAAATGCGTTTCCTCGAAATCAAACTCGGTTGAGCGAAAAAGAAAATGACTTGGTCCCGCTTTTAAATCTGGAAAAGCATTTAGTTCATCTTATTCTTTCCGATAAGGAAACGGCTGAGGCCATTCTGTTGGAAATAGACCCGGAAGAATTTTCAGACCCGGCCTTGAGAACCATAGCCCAAACCTGCCGGCAAAAAATAGATGCCAATGAGGACCTGAGATTAGATCAGCTTTTCGACCAAACCGAAGACCCCGAGATCAGAAACATTTTATCCCGTTTGGGGCTGGAATCTGTAGAGTTTGACGCACCCGAAAGAACCGTTAAGGATTGTGTCCGTAAATTCAAAAATATTAGCCTTAAAACAAAAATCAGGGATCTTAAGTTGCAACGTCTCAAGGCCGCCAACGCCGGGCAGGTTGAACGGTCGCAGGAACTGGGAGCACAACTTAATGAAATGTATTCAGCCTTAGCTCATTAATATATAGTCAAAACATAAACGCATATTTAGGAGAATTCATCCAGATGGCCACAATGGAAAAACTGACACATGTATCAGAAATCAATCAGCTGATATCACGAGGCAAGGAAAAAGGTTATTTGACCTATGAAGAAATCAATGATGTCCTGCCCTCTGATGTTGTGACCCCAGACCAAATCGATGACCTCATGCACCTTTTTGGTGAAAACGAGATAGACATCGTTGACACCAGCACTAAAGGCGAAAAAATAGCCGCCGCTAAAGGTGAGCGCGATAAGGATGAAAGCTCCGGAGGAATCCCGGCCTCCAAATCCGATACCGTTTCCATCGACGATCCGGTTCGGCTCTATCTGCGTGAAATGGGAACCATTTCCCTGCTCACTCGCAAAGGAGAAGTGGAACTTGCCAAGAAAATTGAAGCCGGTCAAGATGAAGTGAACGCAGCGGTAGCCAGTTGCGCCGTCACAACGCGAGAACTCATCGCCATGGCTGGCGAGGTTAAAAAAGGGGAAATAAGGATCTTCGATCTTATTCGGACTCCTGAGCCAGAGGAAGATAAGGAGCAGTCTGCAAAAGATGAAACCAAAAATTTTATGAAAAAGGTCAGGAAACTGAAATCGGAATTCACAAAGTTTGAAAAACTCCAAGACAAACTCGATAGCGGTAAGTTGTCTGAAAAAATGCAGGCCAAAGCGACCGACCAACTGCAAAAACAACACAAGGATGTTGAAAACATCATTTCCAGCTTGACCCTCTCTATCGATGAAATGGACGGCCTCATCGAAAAAATCTATGGGATCGCCGGTGAATATCGGGAAGCCGGAAAACAAGAAAAAACTATCGAAAAACAATTAGGCATGTCTTTGGCTGGAATCAAAAAACTGGCTAAAAACTGGGGCAAGCAGAAAAGCGTCAAGCTCCCGAAGGGAAAAGTGATCACCCGCACCCAGTATGACAACCACATAAAACTAGTGCAAACCGGGCGTCGGGAAGTCAAAAAAATAGAAAAAGAAACGTTAACCAGTAAAGACAGTTTGCTAGCCACCGTGAGGTCTATAGCCCGCGGCCGGGTTAAAGAAAAAACCGCCAAACGAGAACTGGCGGAAGCCAACCTCAGGCTTGTCGTCAGCATTGCTAAAAAATACACCAGTCGAGGACTCCAGTTCCTGGACCTGATTCAGGAAGGGAACATCGGCCTCATGAAAGCGGTGGATAAATTTGAATACCAGCGGGGCTACAAGTTTTCGACTTATGCCACCTGGTGGATTCGGCAAGCTATCACTCGCGCCATTGCCGATCAGGCCAGGACCATCCGCATTCCTGTGCATATGATCGAAACTATTAATAAACTGATCCGGGTTTCCCGACATCTGGTCCAGGAACTTGGACGCGAACCCATACCGGATGAAATCGCCGTCAAAATGAGCCTGCCTGTGGACAAGGTCCGAAAAGTCCTGAAAATCGCCAAGGAACCTATTTCCCTGGAGACACCCATCGGCGAAGAAGAAAACAGCCATTTGGGAGATTTTATCGAAGACAAAAAAGTCCTGTCGCCAATCGACTCAGTAGTTAAAAAGAACCTGAAAGAACAGACATTGAAAGTTCTCTCTACCCTGGCATCCCGGGAAGAAAAAGTTTTAAGAAAGCGTTTTGGAATAGGCTTGGACTCCGAACACACCCTAGAAGAAGTCGGGCAGGATTTTGAAGTCACCCGCGAGCGTATCCGCCAGATTGAGGCAAAAGCTCTACGCAAATTGCGTCACCCCAGCAGGAGCAAAAAATTACGCAGTTTTATCGAAAGCTAATTGTGCGGGCCTATAGCTCAGTTGGTAGAGCCCCCGGCTCATAACCGGTAGGTCGGAGGTTCGAATCCTCCTGGGCCCACCAATAAATTCAAGGACTTATGGCTTCGGCTGTAAGTCCTTTTTGTTTTTGGCTAGCACTATGGCTAGCATTTTTGGGTATTTGCCGCTTTCTGGCAAGATTAATATACGTCTGGAGTAAGAAGGCGGAAAAATGATTCTACGGCATCTGAGGGCTTCGGCTGCAAGTCCTTTTTGCTTATGGGGTTGCATTTAAGGCTGGATGGAAAAATATGCGGTTTTATGGAATACTGACTCTTAATCAGTAGGTCCTCGGTTCGATCCCGAGACGGCCCACCAATTAAATCAATGGTT
>CATMOP010000129.1 GCA_950072225.1 uncultured Nitrospina sp. | reverse complement strand
CCCTCAGAGTCGACGAAATAGACAGAGGATTCAAAATATTCAGGAGAAATTTGCGGGTAATTTTCGCCCACTTCTTGAGAAGGACGGTAATCCACCTCCTCTTGCGTAAGAGGGCTCCAGCGGGCTATCCATAAACGGCAAAACCCGCAATCGCCATCATAGATAAAAACCGGTTTCCTGCCATTTTGAGAAACGCTTTCCATAAATACTTCCAGAGAAGGGCCATGTTTTCAGGTTTTATTATAACCTTTATTTCCAAGCATATTTTCTACACAAAAACGGCCCATTTGCCCGGACAATTAAAACATGCCTTCATTTTCCAAAAAGAATCTTCAAAAATAGGCGGTTCAGGCTTGCGTTCCTGGCCAAGCTAGGATAGCTTCTCTGTTTTACCCACGAATGGAAAAGACCGTTCATTTCCCCGAAATATTTAGAGTGCCTCTAAAATTTATCGTGGTCATGAGCGTGCCCTTTAGAATATCTTTGATCTATTCAGGAAGGATTCAATGGCTGATTTTACACGAGAAGAAATTGAAGAGAAGTTGGAAGAATACCGAGAGCTGATTGTCGCCCGGGAAGAGGAAGACGAGTTCATAGACGAACCTAATGAAGAGGGTGTGGAAGAAGAAAAGGAAGATGAGCCCGAAGATGAGCCCGAAGATGAACCCGAAGATGAACCCAATGAAGAGAGTGCGGAAGAAAAAACTATAAGTAAGGACATAGAAATTCCTGACCAGGAAGATAACGATGAAGCTGTAGAGGAAGAATCAACCCTGGAAAATATTTTTGATGAAAAAGACCTTTCCGGACTGGACTTGTCGGGGCTTAATTTCCACGGCATCAGCCTGAGAAAAACAAATTTAAAAAATACCGATTTATCCGGTTGCACTCTCGCGGAATCAAACCTTGACCAAGCCAATCTGGACCAAGCCAACCTCAGTGACGCAGACTTGAAAAATATAAGTTGCCTGGAAGGAGTGATGACCCGTGCCAATATGGAATCCGCAAACTTTCAAGGTGCCAAACTTTTAGGAACCGATTTCAGCGAATCCAATCTGGACGGAGCCATTTTCAGGAAGTCCAAGTGCATGGAAACCAAGCTGGTCCGATGCAATCTCAATGAAACCGATTTCAGCAACTCCGATTTCTCACGGGCAAATCTGCAAGACGCAAAAATTACTAATAGCGACCTAAGCCGGGCCCGGTTTAATAACGCTGATTTTGAAAGAACCGATCTCACTGATTCCCGGTTAAGCATGGGAGTCTTTTTTGAAGGAAACTTTAAATCCGCCAACCTCAACCGCGCCTTGATCAAGGGAGCGAAACTCGCGGGAGGAATTTTTACCGATGCCCGTCTCCCCCGTGCGGATATCACCGGAGCCGACCTCACCGATGCCAAGTTTCACAACGCGGATTTGAGCCGATCCAAACTTAATGGGGCAATACTAAGAAGGACAGACCTTAAAGATTCCGATTTGTCTGAAGCGGATTTAAATATCGCAGACCTGACCGGTGCCAATCTGGTTGGGACAAAATTGGCCGGCGCAAATTTAGACCGCATCAAACTAAACCAAGCCAAATTAAATGGCGCACAATTGAGCGGAGCACGGATGACCAAAGCCAAATTAACCGAAGTCGATTTGACCCATGCCGATTTGAGCGGAGCCAACCTGACCGGGGCGGAATTAAACGCGGCTATTCTGGAAGGGGCTGATCTCAGCCGGGCAAACCTGACGGAAGCTATTTTGACAGATGCCAATTTGAAAAACGCTTTCCTGGTAGGAGCCAATATTCAAAAAGCAGACCTGCAAAGGGCAAATTTGGAAGGTGCTGACATGGCAGGCGTAAAGCTGAGAAACGCCCATTTACAGAACGCGAATTTGAAAAAAGTAGATTTGCGAAGGGCTGATTTGGAACACGCAGATTTCTCTAAAGCAAATCTAAGTTCTGCGAATTTTACAGGGGCTAAAATGAGTGGAGGCCTGTTTATAGGAGCAGATCTTACAGGAAGCAATATGGACTCTGCCGACATCACCGATGCCCAGTTTAAAGGCGCAATCGGTTTCAAGGGTTAACCCAGCATTTTCCGACCCCTTAAATTCCTTCAAATAAATCAGCTTTCCAATTATTGGAGTTGCAATAAAACCTGTTCTGTTTTCAAAATTTTATTTTACCGAGTAGAGATGATTTGCTTTGACTCTTCCCCTCAAATCGTTTATTTCTAGATAAAATTTTTGCCAACAGTTTTATGCAAATCGAACCCAAGAAATCCATGCTCAAACCCACCCTGTTAGCCATTTTAATTCTATCGACTTTTTTCACTTCAGCCCATGCCAACTCCTTGGAAAATGCCCTGATTGACGGGGTAAAATTTCTGGATGATGTCCCTGAAGTAGAATGGTACCGGGTGGACGGAAGGAGCTTGATCATAGGTTGGAGTGGAATTCCCCAGTTTTTTCCCCACACAAACCGGAGAGCCGCGACCCGTGCAACCATATCTACCGGAAGGGAAGTCCATGTCTGGGCGGTCCGCCATAACCAGAAAAAATGGACGGTAGGAGGTGGAGAATCTCATATCTGCTCTGTTACAGCAAAAAACGGGCGGGTAAAAACTGATACCTGTCCCCGTTGAGGAGTATAGCCATCCTCTTTTTCTGTTTACTATTCTCCCTCCAAGAAAAATTTAAGTCTTTGGGGAATATTTTGCATCTTAATAAGGAAATCTATAAAGTTCAATTAAACAATGGTAACTTCAACAAAGATTTTTGACCCTGACGATTATTCCAAGATGGGAGCCCGACCTCTCACCCTCAAAGAGGTACTCTGCTTAAGGGATGGAGTGGAAATCTCCGGCACCCCTGATTTAAGTTATCCCTACCAATCACATAAATTCGCCAATAATGAAACAATTTTGCTGGCCTTAAACTGAAACTCTTTTCTTCTAAATATCAAAAATTTAATCTCTCCTAAAGTCTTTATAATTTTAAAATCCCGACTTATGGAAAAACTGGAAGCTGTGCAGAAAGTGTTGCGGTTTAGCACTCCCATACGGGAATGGTGTGAAGCCGATCATTCCGTCTATTTTGATGACTTTGACGAACAGAATGTAAATGACTATGATTCTGGAGGATATGGGGATCTTGCCGACGAAATTATAGAACGCGGAATCGAAGAGAACTTTCTTGAAGAAGATGAGGTTGAGTGACTGCTTCCAGCTAAAATAAAATATCCTGCCACTTTTTTTTCCGACCACCAAAAAATTCTAACCAGTTTAAAAATAACTATTTAAGAAATTATCGTTCCACTGCGCTCAAAGTTCGACGTATTTGTAACAGTTAAAGTAGGAATAATGCATGATCTTCAGTTTATATTCCGCTACAATTATTCTATGAACCCATCTCTCCAAGGCAAGAAGGCCTTAGTGATTGATAATTCGTCAATCATTACCAAGATCATCAAAAATTTCCTGGTCCAAACGGGTTTTGAAAAGGATAATATTTTCTCCGCTCATGATAGAAATATGGCCATGATGATGTTCGATTTGGAAAATTTTGATCTGGTCACTTCAGGAATTCACCTGAAGGACTCCAGTGGAATTGAGCTGCTCAAGGAAATCCGTGAAAAAAGTAATGACAATCAAAAGAAAACCTCTTTTTTGATTATCAGTTCTGAAAAGCAGGAAACCTATCAGGAAATTTTGGATAAGCACCAGGCCAGTGGTTATTTAAAGAAACCTTTCACACAAGACCAGTTCAAAAAAACAATTCGCAATATTTTAAACCAAACTGATCTGACAGAACCTACGACCCAAAAATCTTCAGCACCGACCTCAACTCTGGACTCCCAATGGGAGGAATCTCCCGTTGAAGTTCCTTCATCGATAATTAAAGCTTTTACTTAAAGTACGATTGAAGCAATGGAACAGTATCTGGCTGAGGCTATTCCAGGTATTTCAAAAAGTCCTGTTGAATTAAAGGGACATTTCAGTGCCTGGGTGGATCTTCAGGATTCTGAAAATCGAATCCAGATAACGTTGATTATGAATTTTCCCAAAAAGGCCGCTTGTAACATTTATGAGGGAATATTTGGGGAAGTCGATATTGAACAGGTCTGTGGCATAGTTCAGGCGTTATCCAACATCATTGGCGGAATAGTCAAACCGAGAATTTCGGAATTTCCCAGGGAAATCGCACAATTAGTCCACCCGGAAAAAGATTTACCTGAGGAAAAGATTGAGCTGACCTGGGACCTGGGCCTTCCAGAAGTCAAGATGGGGGAAGGCCATTCTCTAGACATTGAGATCAATGGAATTCCAAAATTTCACGTCCCGTTTAAAATCAAGGATGAAACCTTTCATCTGTTGGTGCTGTTACAAAAGTTCTGATCCCTGCTTGTTGCCAAATATTAAGGGCCGATTTGCCTCGGCTATCTTTTCTGCGAAATAAAGTGACTCCTACCCAAACCGCAATATCCATACCGGGAAAAATTACCCCTAATTTATAAATCTGTTTTAACGGACCCACAAAACAAGTTGTCAAGTATATCCTTTTATTTCAATGTTTTATATGCCACCATCCCTCTTAAAAAAGCCAAACCTTTTGTAAGGATTTTTCATCCGTATCGACAAAAATTTTAATATATACAATATTTTATATAGAATAGATCCTTAGATTTTAAAATGATAGAGCCTCCCAAACCTCAGTTGGACTGCTCTCTGCGCTCAGAAATTCTCAGGAGATAGATAGTGAATACCCGTTCCAAAATTCTTCAGGACGTTCAGAACTATTACGGAAAAATTCTTAAAACCAAAAACGACCTTCAAACCAGTGCTTGTTGCGTGGCAGACTCCATGCCTGGGTACTTACGTCCCTATCTGAAGAATATACATGAAGAAGTACAATCCAAGTTTTACGGTTGCGCTTCCACTTTTCCTACAAGCCTCAAAGGAAAAACCGTGGTGGACCTCGGTTGTGGTTCAGGACGCGATTGCTATTTACTTGCCCAGGTAGTGGGCCCAAATGGCCTGATCATTGGCATCGACATGACCGATGAACAACTGGAGGTGGCCCGAAAACATGTTGATTACCACACGAAAAAATTTAACCTGAAAAATCCCAACGTTGATTTTCGTAAAGGCTGGATTGAAGACCTCACTTCGGCAAACCTTGAAGATAATTCCGTGGATGTGGTTATTTCCAACTGCGTGATCAACCTGTCTCCCGATAAGGAAAGTGTCTTTCGTGAAATCTTCCGGGTTCTTAAACCCGGTGGAGAGCTGTATCTCTCCGACATTTTTTCCGGGCGACGGGTGCCGGAATCTCTAACCACCGACCCGGTTTTGCTTGGCGAATGCCTGGGAGGTGCCCTGTACACAGAAGACTTCAGGAGAATACTAAGAAAGGTAGGCTGTCTCGACTACCGGGTTGTTTCCAAAAATCCGATCACTCTCAACAACGAGGACATCCAGCGCAAGGTCGGTATGATCGATTTTTATTCCATGACCGTGCGCAGCTTTAAATGCGATTTCGAAGACATTTGTGAAAACTTCGGCCATGTCGCCTATTACAAAGGCAGTATCCCCGAATTCCCACATGGGTTCACCCTTGATGACCATCATTATTTTCAGACTAGAATTCCCGTACCGGTTTGTGGCAATACCAGCAAGATGCTGAGTGAAACCCGGTTCAGAGAACATTTTAATATCCTCGGAGATTTCTCAACCCACTACGGACCTTTTGACTGCAGCACTCCCCAGACACAGGAAGGCATTCACACAAACGGTAATGGCGCCTGTTGCTAACCACTAGGCGTGGGGCCAGTGTGTGCCATCGCTTTATCAGGCGAGCAATTGTGTTCTCGGCTCAACGAGTCATTGCTATCTGCCTCTCCTGCCAAGGGGCTAGTGGGGGATATCAAATTCCTGCGGATTTAAATCGTAGTTTTTGTAGAGCTCACGCAAGCGTTTGCGAACCTTGACGCTGTTTTCAGAATCTTTTTTCTGCTCCCAAATCTGTTGGGCTTTGCGGGCCGCCAAAATCGCCTTGCGTCCTTCATTGAGACCGTCAAAAGCCTTGCTCATGTTAAAATAGGCATTGGCATCCTGCGGATTTTTTTTCACCGCTTTTTTATATTCCACCAAACCTTTCTCGTAGATTTC
>CATMOP010000128.1 GCA_950072225.1 uncultured Nitrospina sp. | reverse complement strand
AAGGCTGGTCCTGTAGGAAAACCCCTTATTGATAACGAAGATGGAACGGTCACAGACCCGAATAGCGGTTATTTGTGGAAGAAGACCGATGCCTGGCTGGATGTGAAAAAATTCTATACGTGGCAGGATCATCGGGAGTATGTGGACTGGGTCAATAAAAATAAAGACAAGTTTGGCGGTTACGATAATTGGCGAATCCCCAATAAGGCGGAGGCGTTGACTCTTTTCGATAAGACAGGTGTGAAATCCCTTGTAGATAAAAATGGGACGAGCTACCCTATTGACTCAATATTTGCGCCCGGCGGCGCGTCCAATACCTGGATCACCGAATGTACCGATGAAAAAATTATCCGCATGGATTTGAAGATAGGGATCGACACACCTTATCCCACTCAGGAGGTCTGGTCATCCATGCGGTTGATACGTAAAGAGGGAGAGGCCGCGCCTTCTCCGGCCGGAAAGACAGAGGCACCCGCCGCGACAGCAGAACCTGCGGCCGGGAAGTCAGCAGAAGCTCCTGCTGGAGCGGAACAACCGGCGGCAACACCGGCTGCTGCCAAACCCAAGTCTGACGACGCCCCAAAACCCACCCAAGCAAGAGTATTTTCCTCAGAGGAAAAAGCCGCAATGCTGAAAAGGGCTAAAGCCCATGCGGCAGAAGTAAGAGCCCGCAAGGGTTAAGCCTCCTTATTTTTCGCGCAGCCACTGTTTTATCACCGCGGCGACAATATCCGGATTCCTTTTCAATAATTCCGTTGCAACTTGCTTCTTAAACACCTTCCTCCGACGGTTCGGATCGGGTTTTGCAGGGCTGGGTTCTGTGGGGGGTATTTTTTTCGTTGCCTGTTTGATTTTTTTTCTGGGCCGGGGTTTGCCAGGTTGAAAAACCAACCAGAGAGCAAATATCAGCGCAAGGGCGAGGATGGCCATGAATATAAAAAACGTCATATTCAATCATCCTCAATATTGAATTTGATGATAAGGTCCCCCCGCTTTTTTCCCCAGCTTATTGCTGCGCCTTCTCCTGGCACACGTAGTTCTTCGCCAATCAGAGTTTCTTCTTCCACTTGAATGGTTGTAGTGGCAGTCAGGGTTTCAATTTCAAGGGGGCCGCCTTCTTCCGCCAGTTTGGAAGAGATTGTAACTCCCTGGATGATATCATTTTTGACCCGCTTGAATTTGGGATGAGGTTGAGTGCAGATTTTTAAAAACAGGACTCCTGGAGGGCCTCCATTTCTACCTGCCCCACCTTCTTTGAGGATGGTCAGAGTGTGTTGGTCGGCCACACCTGGGGGAATTTTCACATCCAAGGTAACAGAACGAACGATCAGTTGTTTGCCCTGGCACTCCGGACACTCGTCACCTCCGCTGGTTCCGGTTCCTTCACATTCTTCGCAGTGCACATATTTTTCATAAGTGTAGGGGATTGTTCCCCCCAGTGCCACAATAGGCAGGGGAACATCGGCCATGAACTGCAGGTCAAATCCGCTGGTTGGCATATCCGGGTCAATAGACTCCGGTTCCTGAGCGAAAGGTTCTTCAAACCCCTGCCGGTTGCCGCCCGGCTCTCTTCCAAATCCCCCGGGGGGTGCGTTCCAATTGGGTTGGCTCTTAGGCCGACGGGGAGATCTTTTCCGGTAGGCTCTCTCGCGGTCATACGCCTTTCTTTTTTTCGCATTGCTGAGTATTTCATAAGCTTCAGAGATGATTTTGAACTTGTCCTCGGCTACCTTACTTCCCGAATTGGTGTCTGGGTGGTATTTTTTTGCCAGTTCCCGGTATTTTTTTTTGAGATCTGCTTTTTTAGTTTTCTGGGTGACACCGAGAATCTTGTAATAATTTCGAGTGGTGGCTTGGGCCATAGCGGGTAATTTCTAAACCTCAGGAATGAACGGTATATTTATGGACACCTTATTTTATCTTCTATTGCGGAATCATTCAATAAATTGAATAGGAAGCGACAATTTCAGGCAGTCTGGGATTGCTCCATCAGTTGTTTGAAAATTTTGTCACGGTCTGGGCGGCTTTTGAAAGGATAAAATTTATCCTTCAGGGTTATTAAAAACATATCCGCGTTTGTAAAGTTACTTTGTTTTGAGAGGATGGTTATTTTCTCAGAGCTCTTTTTCTCCACATGGATGATATTGGAAGGAGAAAAGGTTTCTTTTCGAAACACCCCATGAAAGACCACTTTATTATTTTCCAGTGCAAGTGTTCCTGCATCGGTATAGACCGGGGCTAACCCGAAGCCTCCATGGTCCCTTTCCCTGAAACCTTGACAAACGACAAAATAGGATTGAGCGAAAGCATCTGTTTTAAAGGGTTTGAGTTTGAAAATGAAGTGCCGATAAAGATTATGCGTGAAATCAAACCACCTCAGTGAAATAGCAGAGCAAAATAAAAAGTTGAAGATTAATAGATAAAAATTATCGAAAATGAAATAATAGATCCCAAATGCCAGGGTTACCCCCAGAATAATACTGCAAATAATATTTACCAGGAATAATACTAGGCTCAGGATTAGATTTTTCTTTCCTTCGGAGGGCTGATTATTGAAGGCTTCGGATTTTCTGTATAGACTCCAGGTGGTAAAAAGCCCTAAGCTGATGGCTAATACCGGTAGGGGAAATACGAAGAGAAGCATTATTATTAGGACTGAAGTCAATTCGATCATATACTGATTTTATAATAATTATGTTTTGAAGATATATAATAAAGAGCATGAAATATCCTTTAGTTTTACAAGCCTATAATCTTTATCATCTGCTTGGTTTGGAAAATTACGCGAGCGGAGAGCAGATTAAAAAAAGTTATTGGCAATTGGCCAGGAAATACCACCCGGATCGGGCCGAATCGACCGAAAAGGAAAAGCAACGTTTCATTCTTTCAACCGCCGCATATAATTTTTTGCGAGATAATAAAAAACGCCATTCTTATGAGCAACTCTTGAAACGCAAACAAGAAAAAAAATACGTTTTAAGAGTACTGAACTTGTTTGCCAGCGGCAGAAAACTTATAAGCGTTTCTATTCTGCCAGCATGGCTGTTGATCATGATTTCAACAGGTTTGTGGATGAATGCCGGGGGAACTTCATTAAATTTCTGAAACATGGCAAAAAGATAAAGCCCCGGCCCAAGGTGATCTCCAGGGACAATATGGACGGGGCTGAGTTTGACGGTTATGTTGAGGAAGGCCTGAATGGTTTTCAGGATTTCATGAAATCTGTCCCGAGGATAAAAACCCGCGGATTTTAATTCTGCTTTGCCTGCCTGATAAGATTTTGGGGTTTTCTGGATACCAAGAACCCTTCTTTCATGCCAATATTGCCCTTTATGTTTCCAAGAGCCCTGAGATACGGTTTTTTGATTTTTCTCCTTGCCGTTCCGGCGGTGATGGCGCAGGAAAAGCTGGAGGTCATTCCCCTCAATAATAGACGGGTGGAGGATGTGATTCCCATCATTCGCCAATTGTTGGGGCGAAATGGGACGGTTTCGGGAATGGGTCAACAGCTCATTGTACGGGCTTCTCCCAGAAAACTGAGAGAAATAAAAACCCTTCTCGAAAAAATCGATATCCAACTCAAAAATTTGCGCATTACGGTGAAGCAGGGGTTTCGCTCCCAACTGAATGAACTGAAAAAAGAGTTGGATGCGGAAATCCCTATCGGAGAAGCGGGACGGATTATTATCAATCCTGGAAATAAGGGTTCCGAGGGACTAATTATTGAAGGCAAAACAGGAAAAGGGTCGGTCCTGGGAAGGTTTTTGCAAAGAAATTCCTTTTTGGATGAAATGAATACCCAGGTCGTCACGACCTTGGAAGGAAATGCGGCGACGATTTATTTTACTCGGCGAATACCCTTCAAAGAAACCACAAGTTTTGCTACGGGAAACGATGTCACTCAACTTGAATCTATTCGATTTAAGGATGTGCGGAGCGGGTTCATGGTATTGCCTCATATTCGGGGCGATCAGGTTATTCTCGAAATTTCACCACAGCAATCCAGAATAATAAATGGGGAAATAGAAACAGTTGGCCTTAGTACGGTAATAAGAGGGCGGCTCGGGGAGTGGATTGAATTGGGAGGATTAAATCAAAACAGGAATGAGCAGGGTTCGGGTATTGCCAGTAGAAATACGTCTGGGAAGGTTGAAAAAAGAAGCATATTTTTAAAGGTGGAACAGCAGCAATCCATCATTGGATCGCCGGATTGATTTTTACCTATTGATCGTTACATCAAAAAATAGAAAATTACTGCGGGTATGGAAGCCCCTGCTAAAGACGCGACAATACTCTTAAATACAAATGAGTCCTTAGAAGCAGGCATGTCAGATGTGCTGTCAGTGATGGGATAAGCAATTTTAACCTTTTCCATGGTCGTGTACCTTCCTGAGATAGAAGCTAAAAAATCATTAATTACATACCTTTACGGCAAGTTTCATGCCAAACTTAAATTGTGACGAGGGACCTTTATAAGTCTTTTAAAAATAGGGACTTCTCTTGTGTGAAGGGCTTAATATTTCAATATCATTTGTTCTGGAATAGGGGAAATCTCCCAGCTTATGCCAATATTTTGTCTAATTGGATTAAAATTTATAAGATTGCATAATGTTCAATGTGGTGCGATGAATCAGAACCCAATCCAATAAAAAAGAATAACCCATGAAGTGAAGGATAAACGAAATTTTTGATCCGCAATCTAAAAGCGAATTTCTTAGCCGCTAAATTATTGTGAACCGGTTTATTAAAAATTTTTTTGTTTTGGGTTGTCTAGCTTTATGGTTTGTCCTGAATCCGGTGGCAGGTGAAGGGGGCAATACTTCCGGTATGGTGTACATAACTCCTGGCGAATCCAGTCCTGTTGGATCGAGTGAGAAAAACCATGGATTCTATATAGATCGATATGAAGTTACGCAGGCGGACTATTTCAAGGTCATGCGTGCCAATCCCTCCTTTTTCAAGGGGGATGACCGGCCGGTTGAAAAGGTGAGCTGGAATCTGGCTGTCGCCTTTTGTGCTAAGGTCGGCAAGCGGTTGCCCACGGAACAGGAGTGGGAAAGGGCTATCCGTGCAGGAACAACATCTCCTTATTATTGGGGCGAAAACCAACCGGACCGTTACGCCTGGCACAAGGGCAATGCTGATAAACAGACCCATGTTGTAGGAGAAAAGGAGCCAAATTCATGGGGACTTTATGATATGGCCGGAAATGTCTGGGAATGGACCCAAAGTGATCATGAACGCAGTGGAAAGGTAGCCCGAGGAGGATCATGGAGGAATGGAGTGGGAAGTTTAAAATCCTCTCACAGGATATCCAGCCTTCCCATCCACAAATTTCATTATGTTGGTTTCCGATGCGCCCACTAGCTGCTAGCCGCAGGGGCAACTGGCAACAAGGCTACGCCTTGAGGAGTTCTTACCAGTTGTACCCCTGCGGGGCAGGAAAGCTGAGGAAGAATATCACCGCCCCACAGCGAGTGGACGATTATTATGGTCAACTGTCCCGACAAAAAACAGGCTGAACCTGAAAATTCAGATGAAAGTGGAGATTGAGCTATGAGTGAGAAACCTGAAGTTTCTGCAAATGCAAAGCAGAATAAAGACCACCTGTGGAAAAAAGGTCAGAGCGGTAATCCGGCTGGGAAAAAACCGGGAACTCGCCATAAGGCCACCATACTTGCGGAGCGGCTTCTTGATGGACAAGCAGAAGAATTAATCCAACAATGCGTTCAGAAGGCTCTTGATGGTGACAGTACAGCAATGCGCCTTTGCATAGAGCGATTAGTACCACCCAGAAAGGACAGGCCAGTTAATCTGGACTTGCCACAAATGGAATGTGTTGAGGATACGATCAAGGCAATGGCTGTTATTTCATCTGGAGTTGCTGATGGAGAATTAACACCAAGTGAGGGGCAAGTCTTATCTGGTATGGTTGAGAATTATAGAAAAGCGATTGAAACAACTGAACTTGAGGAACGGATAAGCAATTTGGAAAAAAGAAAAAACTAAAGAACAATTAGCCTACCCCCCGCTTGACTGTGAAAAGTAGCAGGAGTAGCAACCCTCCCACTCCCTTGCCTATCCCCGCCAACTGGCATAGAATAGCCTGATCCTTAAGAATAGTCCTATCAAAAAATAAATGGGGCATAGTTCATGATAGCGATGCGTT
>CATMOP010000127.1 GCA_950072225.1 uncultured Nitrospina sp. | reverse complement strand
GATTCCTCACCCGACAAAATCAGATGGTAGCCCGTCAGAAGAAATTGGAGAGCTACCGCATACCTGATGAGTTTCAATATCAGGGAATTCCCGGACTCTCCCACGAAGTGGTCCAGAAGCTTGAAGAAATTCGCCCGGTCACATTGGGGCAGGCCGGACGTATTTCGGGAATCACGCCATCAGCAATCAGCCTGATTATGCTTCTCATAGAGAAGTCCGGCCGGCGGACCGCAGGTGGTAACTAGCAATAGCTTTATTTTGCAGGCAACGAGTTGTCTTGTCTTGGCTTAGCAGGCTCTTGCACTACTCCCCGGTAGTGGGCAGGAGAAAGGTTAAATGCATACTGATTCCATTCAATGGCAGATTGAAGTCGATAAAAAAGACATCGCATACATTGTCAGCATTTTTGAAGGATACGAAAACCTGGCGGTAGTGCGAACGCTGGACCCTTCCCGAGGAATCATTGAACTCATGATCTCTCCCGATTACCTGGAGGATACCCGCCAGTTGATCAAAGCCCTTGCCAAAGAAATTCCCTTCCGCCCTCTAACGGGGGAGGAAATGAGCAACAAGGCTGCGCCTTGAGGAAATGAGCAACAGTTTGTTGGGCCGAGATAACTACTCTTTAGCCAGAAAAAGCCACTACAATTTGCTTCCCCTGCTAGGGGGCCACTAGGCATGGGGGCCAACTGCAATAAATGATTGAGCAAGTAACCGGTTAGCTCGGCTTGATGAGTCTTTGTAAAGTTACACCGGGGGTTGTCCGGCCAGTGGCGGTCGCGGGGCGCGTGGTGTCCCCCTCACTTGTCTTCATGCCCCGCAGGGGTATCACCGCCCAATTGCTACCGGCGGTTACGCCGGGCTAGAAATGGATCATTGAGTAGACAGGGGTACCCTTGAGTTTTTCCCGGCCCTTCAGGAAGTCCAGTTCGATCAGGAAGGCGGTCTCCAGAATATTTACATTTTTAAAATTTTTCCGGATCAAATCGAGGGTGGCTGACAGGGTTCCGCCAGTAGCCAGCACATCATCAATGACGATGATATTTTGTCCTGACCGCAAGGCATCCTGATGAATTTCAACGGTGTCGGACCCGTATTCCAGGGAGTAAGTTTCTTGGAAGGTTTTGTAGGGCAGTTTGCCCGGTTTCCGAACCATGACTACCCCGGTACCCAGTGCATAGGCCAACGCTGAAGCAAAGATAAAGCCGCGTGCTTCCACACCGACCACCGCATCCACCGACTTGTCCGCGTAACGATCCTTCAGGGAATTGATAGTTTTCTGGAACGCTACGGGGTCGCCCAGAAGCGGGGTGATATCTTTAAAGATGATCCCCTCTTTGGGGAAGTCCGGAACATCCCGGATGATTTGTTTCACAGATTCCATGGTCTCACCTTTCTTGAAATTCGTCTTGGCGTTGCAACGTTGTTTTTTTATCAAAGATTGGAGAAAAAGAAAACTTTATCTTTTGACGGACAGATATTTTATAGGGTCTTTGGGATGTGTGTCGTTCCGTACTTCAAAATGGAGATGGGGTCCGGTGGACCGGCCGGTGCTTCCCATCAGGGAGATTTTTTGTCCCTGCTTGACCCGGCTGCCTTTTTTAACAAGAAGTTTTGAGTTGTGTGCGTAAAGGGTGGTCAGATGGTGTTTGTGTTTTATGATGACCATTTTTCCATAGCCGGTGGGGCCCCATCCACTAAACACTACTTTACCATCCGCGGCGGAATAGATAGGAGTCCCCTTGGGAGCCGCAATATCGATTCCTTCATGTTTGCGCCCGTTTCGCATCCCGAATCGGGAAGTCAGTGTTCCCTTAGAGGGCCAGATGAAAAAACCTTTACGGGGTTTGACAGTCGGTGACGTTTTCTTTTTTGCGGTATATGAGCGGGGCGTGTCGGGTATCTGCAAAACCCTGCGGGCTCCTGGTATCCATAACCGGGTTCCCTCCTTGAGCTTTGAGGGGTCTCCGATATGGTTGGCACGTTGCAAAACTTTTACATCCAGTTCATAAGTTTTCGCAATGCGGTACAGGGTCTGGTTTTTTTGTACTGTGTGGTACACCCCTTCCCCAGTATCGGGCCAGGGATCGTATTGGAAACTCTGGCATCCTGTAAGGAATAAAAAGCTAATAAAAAAAACAGATTTGAAATAGTAATGGCAGGGCATTTTATGGGGACTTGTGTATGCTATAACCTATTGAAAATTGTAGCATTTTTTCAATTTCGTTTACAAGTTCCGAGGCATCCTGTATAAACGAAAAATCGTTTTGGCGGAAAGCCTCCGTTGGCAACGGGCAAGGGCGTAATTGGGCCGAGTTAATTTTTGCTAGCCAGAAATAGTTATTGCTGGTTGTGCCCCTCCGAGGCAGGGAGGTTAGGGGAAAATATAACCGCCCCACGGCTAGTGGTGGGATTTAGAATAGGAAAAAACTACGGTGATAAAATTGGTGCGGTTGGAAATAAAAATTCTGGTTTCTTTATTAGGGGCTCTTCTGTTATCCGGTTGCGGGGAAAGCCAACCCCCGCCGGATTTGTTTGCCCTGCCGGTTTCCTATATGGTTGGGAAAAAACCAGAAGTGGTATTAGCCCGGGACATGAACAATGATGAATTCCCCGATCTTCTGGTGGTCAACTCGGCAGGCAATTCCCTGACTTTTTTGGAAGGTATCGGGGATGGCACCTTTAAGAGTCCGCAGACTATTGAAACCGGTCGGGAACCTTTTGCCCTGGATGTGGCGGACTTCAATGGCGACCGCATTCCCGATATTGCTCTATGCAACTATGGCGATGGAAATGTCTCCATCATTCTCGGGCAGAAAGATGGACTGTTCAAACTGAAGACCGAAGTGAAGGTGGGACGGCTTCCCATCGCGATTGCGGCGGGCGATTTTAATAACGATGAAATAATCGATCTCGCGGTGACTCTCCGCTTCGATAAATTGATCATCCTTCTTGGTGTGGGAGACGGTACTTTTAAAGTCGCTGAAGCCTACCAGGCCGGTCCCACTCCCGCAAACCTAACCATTGACGATTTCAACAGCGATGGAAACCAAGATATTGCCATGGCGCTCAACGCAGTCAAGGTGAGGCATATTAAAATGTTTTTGGGCAATGGAGACGGTACTTTCCAGCCGCCTAAAAAAATTAGCGGCGGCCGCCAGTCCTCTTTCATCATTCACCACGATATGAATCTGGATGGCAAGACAGACCTGATCGCATCAAGTCCGATGAAAGACAGCCTCAGCATTTATATGGGAGATGGGAAAGGCGCGTTCCTCAAGCTGGATGACTTTGCCGGAGAAAAAGGGCCGCATAATATAGTGGTGGGGGACTTCACCGGCGACAAAGTTCCCGATATTGTCGTGTGCAACCGTAGAGGGGGGACCATATCCGTGATTCCGGGAAGAGGAGATGGATCGTTTGTGTACCCGCATTATAATTATGTCGTGGGATCTCAGCCCCGTTCCATCACCGGCGCGGACTTCAACCACGATGGCATGATGGATATCGCCGTGGTGCTTTACCAGAAACAAATCCTCGAAATTTTTATAAGAAAGATGAATGCTCCGCCGATTGATGCGTAGTTGTTTGCTCAGTCTTACAGCTCCGGGTCGGGATTGAGTTCGTCTCCCCCGATGATATATTTACCCTCCGGCTCTGCTCCCATATCCAGGGCGGCACCGTTCGCAACAAACGGGTAAAAACGGATTCATGCAGGGTTTCCCGCCTCAAAATTCTCTCATTTCCAATCCAGGCCTAAGCAGGATTTCTCCTTTCTCCAACCCAGTGCGGATTTCTTGTTTACATTTTCAACAACTATTTGTATATTAAGGTATTATTGGTTTAGATCCAGGCCGGGAGTCATGCCCTGTTTGTGGATTTGATCCATAACATATTGTTTTTATTATATTTATAAAATCTCCTTAGAGTTTCTTTGCGAGTAGGATTAAGCATTAAATATCAATAGGTTATTGAAGCTTGGTTTTTTGGTCGTATTAAAGGCAAATTAAAATTGGTTATCAACCCGATTGGATAAAACGCTATGATTAGTGAAGTTCAGTTACCGGATTATTATCAGTTACTCGGTGTTCAGCCCGGGATGACCCAGAAGGAAATCGACCTGGCTTATCAAAAGCTGATCAGTAAGTTTGATTCCTCAGAGGGACAACCAGATTCTGTGGACCAGCCCACCCTCAAGGAACGGATTGAGATGGCACAGGAAGCCTACGATACGCTTTCCAATAAACAGAAACGCGAAGCTTATGATGCGGTCGTTGAGGTCAAAAAAGGCCATGTGGACTCAGGTGAAATAAAAATCAGCAAGTCGGGTCCGCTTAAGTTTCTCCGGATAAAAGAGAACGCCAGAAGACCCCGGCACCAGAATGTTTATCAGGATTTTTTCGGATTCTCCGAGAAACCCTTTGATCTGACCCCGGACCCAAAATACCTGTACTTGAGCCCCAAGCATAAAGAAGTGTTGGCGCATCTGGTTTATGGATTGCAGGAGAATAACGGATTTTTGAAAATCATCGGGGAAGTGGGAACGGGTAAAACGATGATCTGTCGAAGTTTTCTTAGGGAGCTTCGGTCCGATTTTAATATCGCTTATATTTTCAATCCATGCATCAACGCATTGGAACTGCTCCAGACGATCAATACGGAATTGGGGATCCCCGGAAAAAGCAAAAGCAAAAAGAAATTGGTCGATGTTCTGAATCGCTTTCTGCTGGAAGAGAGGGCCAAGGGGCACAGGGTGGTGGTTATCATTGATGAAGCCCAAGATCTTGAACCCAAAGTGCTGGAACAGCTTCGTCTGCTTTCCAACCTTGAAACCGATACCGAAAAACTGATTCAGATAGTTTTGATTGGCCAGCCTGAACTGGACAAGGTTTTGGCTAAAGAGGGGCTTCGGCAATTACGCCAGCGCATCACCATCCAATGGGAACTTTTAGCTTTAAACCTTGAAGAGACCCGGGGATATATTCAGCACCGCCTCAATGTTGCGTTGGGCAAGGGCAAGGTACGTTTTTCCCGGCAGGCAGTGGAAACGGTTTACCGCTATTCCCGGGGAATTCCCCGAATGATCAATGTGGTTGCCGACCGCACCCTGCTGATCGCCTTTACCCAAAGCACCAAAAAAATCACACCCAAGATAGTCCAGCTGGCAGTGAGTGATATTGGCAACCTGGCTCCTCTTGAATCCTGGGCGGACAAGTTCTGGAAGCTGGTGCTTCCTTCCGGACTGGCCGCAGGTTTGCTGTTTTTTGCCGTTAACTTTTTTGCTCTGCCCGACTACAATAAAAATGCTCCCGGGGGCAAAGACATCCCCGCATTGATCCAGGAAAACCCGATAGACCTTTCTGCTCCGGGGCAACTGGTGCCCCGTCTTTCTGCTCCTTCATCGATGGTTATTCATCCAGCCCCTCTAGCATCATCTCTCGTTGAAATTTTTCCAAAAACTGAAACGGTAAATACCGAATCGTATACCCTGCAAAGGAGGATCCCCAGTAATGGACCTCTGAGCATTCTTTATCCGGAAAAACTGGTGACTTACCTTTCCAGCCTGACGCTGGTTGAAAGCAAGCTGGAAGCGGTGAAATGGATTCTGCAAGCCTGGAATCTGAACATAGGAAATCTTCAGAGTTTGACCGAGGCAGATCTGGAAATAATTGAAGAGGACTACCAGTTATCCTCGTTCGAAGTGAACGGCACGCTGGCACGGTTGAAAAATTTAAACTATCCAGCGTTTCTTGAAATTGCCCTGCCCAACGCCCAAGGAACAAAATATCTGGCGCTGGTTTCGATTCAAGGCGATACCGGGGTGTTTGGTTCGGTGGATAAAATTGAAATGCCGCTTTCCATCATCGATTCCCTGTGGACCCGCAAAGCCATTATCCTCTGGAAAGACTTTGAAAATTTACCGGAATCTCTTGGCATAGGTTACAGAGGCAAAGAAGCGATATGGTTGCAAAAAAACCTAAGGCTCCTGGGTTATTTTCAGGGACGGGAGGCTCCGTTATATGGTCCGAAAACCGTCCAGGCCATGATGAAGCTTCAGCGCAACCACAGTATCAAAGATGACGGAATCTTTAATACCGACAGTAAATTGCTTTTGTATAACCTGTTGCAGATCTATTCCACCCCAAAACTGGTTTTACATTAAGGCCGCGAGCAAAGAGTTATCTCGGCTGAAAGAACTCTTGCCCGGT
>CATMOP010000126.1 GCA_950072225.1 uncultured Nitrospina sp. | reverse complement strand
GCGATTTTCCGAAAAAGGGTTATTTTCTACTCCCTGTTTACTTTGATTCTTGTGGTTTTCTCCGTCTTTTCCCTGGCCTATTACCAGTTGCGCAACCTGGGAGAATTCAAAGCGCTTGCTATAGAGAAGCTTGAGGAGTTGACCCGGCGGAAAGTGAAAATCGGTGAGGTGAAGGTGGATATTGTCCGCGGCCTCAGCATTCGTCTGAAAGATGTAGCGGTCAGGTCTCGAAGGGCCGAGGAACCGGAACTGACGGCACGCAGTGTTTGGGTGGTGGTCCAGTTACTGCCGTTGTTAGATAAACGTGTTGAGGTCAAGAAAATCATTGTCCAGGGGTTATCTCTCAGGATGGTCCGTGATGCTAAGGGGCGGTTCAGTTTAGTAGATGTGAAAAAGTGGATCATCCGGCCTGCCGAAAGCAACTTGTTCAAAATTCTAAAAGTCAGTCTCATGAACCAACTCATGGTGGAAGACGGAGCCATACATTTTCAGGACTATTTTAATCGTTCCCCTGAAGACCCACTTCCATTGAATCTGGAGCATATTTCTTTTTCCGTGCGGAAAAGTCTTCTTGATTCACCCTTCCAGTTCACCTTGAAAGGGGAGATCCCGAACGGGGGTTCACCGACTGCTTTCCAGGTTTCCGGGGCGTTCGACAATTTTTCCGAAAACCAGGGGTTTACCGGTATTTCCATTAATGGCAAAGTCCGGGTCCATGAACTGAATGTTTCAAGTTTTCAGCCCTATTTGAAAAAGGTGCTGGCAAAAACTCCTCCGGACAGCTGGTTGTCTTTGGACTCCAGCTTTTCAGGAAATCTGGGTGGTGCCCTGAAATCTGAGGGCACATTGAAATATTCTTCTAACTTGAATAAAAATCGCCCAACGTTGAGAGATGCCCATGTGCCTTACCGCGGCGGATTGGAGTACAAGGTTTCCCTAAATCAGGACTCAATTTATATCGAAGAATTGAAATCGGAATCGGGGCCATTTAAATTTACTGCCAAGGGTTCCCTTACAAATTTTCTTTCCAATGATCCTTCCGTATCTTTTGATCTGGTTACCGATTCGTTTCTGGTTAATAAAAGTATCGATTACCTGCCGTTAAAGTTTTTCCCGGAGGAATATCATGCATTGATACAGTCCCGGTTTAAAAACGGTTCGATAAAAATAAAATCTTTGAAATTTGAAGGAAGTTTGAATCAGCTTCGGGAATTGGCACAGGAAAAAAACCGGAGTTTAATTTCTTCGGAATTGAAAATGAAGCATGTGGACTGGCAGTCTCCCCTTCCGGCGTTGCAGAATGTGACGGGAACTTTCAAGGTGAACAAGGGAAATGCCACTCTTCATATTACCAAAGCCCGGTATGAAAATCAGCCCATCACCAATGTGCATGGAACCATCAATAACTTCATGACGCGGCCCAGGGTAGACCTTAAAGTCGAAAACGAAGTTGAGATGAGCCAGTTTCATGAAACGCTCAAACGGATTTTTAAGGGTCACCCCTTGCTCGATTCCATTGCGGTCTACGATAACTTTGAAGGAACCGCAAAAGTCCGCCTGAACGTGAAAGGTCCGCTTGATGATTTTGACAGGCTGGCGATCACCGGTAGAATAGGTCTTAAGAATGTTTCACTCAATGAGGAAGGATTTGGGCCACGGCTGGAAAATCTCAATGGAAATATTATTTACTCCCACACTCCGGAGGCGGCAAAGCGAAGGGATGCCTACTGGATTCCGGTTATCAAGTTTGACAATCTTTCCGGTAATTTTTCCAAGAGCGCTTTTTCAGATTTGAATGGGGAGATGGGTTTCAGCAATGGAGAACCTCTGGAAAAAATGTCAGCGACCTACAATTTAGCTTCCAGCGATTTGCGATATGTTTTGTCTGATGATTCTGAAGATGCTCTGGTGGGCTTGAAAGAGGAGCTGGATTTTGTTTCCGGCAGGCTGGTTCTGAAATACCGGTCGCAGGGCAACCCGGCCAAGCCAGAAACCGAAAAGGAGTGGGGAAAAATAGAGTTAAAAAACCTCTCTATGAAATATCCTGACCGGTTGATGGCGATGATGGACCTGAACGGCAATATCTCCTATGGAGATGGAAAGATAAGGCTGGAGAGCTGGAACGGCCGGTATGGCGATTCACCGTTTCAGCTTGAAGGGGAAATCGACCGCAAAAATATCAAGAAACTGGAGTACGCTCTCCGCCTGAACTTCCCGGAACTTGTGCATACCGACTTGAAGGATATCCCCCTTTTCAAGGACTTCAAATTTGCGGGACCGGCCCACGTTTCCTTAAATCTGAATGGAAACCTGGATTCTTTTAAGTTTGAACATCAAGCCGATCTGACCCAGGTGGAATATCAAATTCCCGGCTTTATGAAAAAACGGTCGAACGCGTTGAATAAATTTAAAGCCAAAGGGAGCGTTTTAAAAAATGGCGGTATTATCATCGATAGTTGGTCTTATGAACTGGGCGGGAACCAGGTCTCCGGATCTGCTGGCATTCCCGATCTTGACAACCCGAAATACACGATCAGCGTGGCTTCCGATAATTTTCAGGTTTATCCTTCCCGGCAGTTCTTTCAATTTCTTGATGCAGAGATGGACGGAGCCCTCGATTTTAAAATTACCGGTTCTGGTAACTTGAATAACCTTCAGGATTCAAAGTTTGAAGGTGAAATGAAATTTAAGGAGCTGAAAATCCGCCCAAAAAACTTTTTATCCCCCTTGATGGTAAATGCCAGCCTGATATTTAAAGAAGGCCGCCTGGACATTCGTTCCGGAAATATCAAGTCCGGTCAAAGTGCGCTCAAGTTTTCAGGCGTTTATAAAAGAGGCGATGCCCCTAGCCTGGACCTGAATCTAACCGGTGAGAGACTGAATATTGATGAGCTTTTACCTGAGCCGCAAGGCGAAGAAACTTCTTTCATAGACCGATTGAACCAATCTGAGTTTTTTGCCAAGGGGAAAGGAGAGATAAGATTTGACCTGGATAAATTGGGCTACAAACTTTTTACCCTGGATAAGGTTGTCGGAAGCATTGTGCTTAAAAACCGGGAAATAGAAATGAAGGACCTGGTTTTTGATTCCAACTCATCTGTCAATAGTGGTGGACGGATATTGATCGACGCAAAGGGTGTCGGCCATTTTGAGGGAAGCGTTCAGGCTCGGGATATGGAGACAAAAAACCTGTTCAGTTTTTTTGGCAATATTTTTGAAAACAGTTTGAGCGGGGATGTGAAAACGGTTGATGCTCGTCTGAAAGGCAGTGGAAAGGATTGGAAGGAAATTTTCAGATCCTTGTCCGGAAATTTATCCCTGGATATCCAATCCGGAAACATAAACCTGGAAAAGCTTAAAAGAGGGGTTCGCAGGCTGTTCAGTTCAATTCCCCAACCGAACCCTTTGAAAAAAGATGCAGCATCTTCCTTTAAACAGATCTCCGGAGATTTTGTTGCTAAAGACGGGATTTTTAAAACGCAGAACTTTGTGATCGAAACAGAAAATCGAAGAACCTCCATAGTCGGCACTTTTGACTTGGTGAACAATCAAATGGATACCGTGGTCGGAATTGCTCCCTTGGCAGGGCTCGACCGGTTCCTGACCCAAATTCCTGTAGTGGGAAAAATCATTACCGGCGGGGATGAAAAAAGCATATTGAAAACCTATTACACCGTAAAAGGAGATTTTAATAATCCAGATATTACATTGACTCCTTTTACGTCCTTGGGGAAACGGGTCATGGGAATTTTTCAGGCCATTCTGCAGGCTCCGCAGGAACTCCTTGCTCCTATCACGGATAACCTACCCAAAGCGACTCAATTACCTTCTGCAACCCCTGCGGATGATTAAAGGATTGTTGAAAAAATCGCTGTTTCCCCGCAATGAAAACAGTTTCAGGCAAGCTCGATAAAAAACAGACGCAGACCGTCATAGAGAATCCGTTGCCCAGCATCGCAATTTAGCATGATTTTAAATGTATAGCGTCCTGGAGGAAGGATTCCAATCGCGGATCTGACGAACCAGTGATAAGTTTCAGAGCTGCTCGGGTTTTCCTTGATTTGTATATTGATTCCGTCATTAATCTTTCCAGTTTTCATCTGGAAGGTTTGGATCGTTCCATTGAACTCCGCTTGGGCAATAAGGATGGGATGATAGGCAATGGTTTTCCTGTCAAATTTTTTACTGGCCCAGGTCAGAACGATCAGGCTGGGTTTGACGATAGGAAAATTTCCCCGAACCGGGGCTCCCAAGACCATGCGTTGCTCAGACGAAGCCCGTACCTCCAGCGAATGTTTTCCAAATAAAACATGGGTATCTAATTTTAAAAATTCACCATTGCCCGAAACCTTTTGCCACTGGGAATCCGCTTCGAAATCCTTTGACAGAACTGATATGGATTCGTTCCCCGTAATGGAGATCATCTTTCTTTCCTCATCCAAGCTTATTGAATGCAGGTCTTGCAGATTCGGCAAGCCATTGAAGATGGGAAAAGGTCCTTTTGTCGTAAAGATTTCATATTCTTCGATGTTTGCCGAGTTAGGAAGAATGGCCTTTACTCCAGTCAGTTTATTGTCTTGTATGATTTGCAATAGGGTTTTCCTGGCGGTGATTCGCGCGTACAAAAAATTTTTTGGGTCGCTGATAAGGAGCAGGTCATTAGAACTGGTCATTTGCCGCACATTTTTCTGATAGAAAGTGGGGTCCGGAACCTGGATGGATGGGTAATACTCGAACAGGACAATACCCAGGGAAATCGTTGCATAGAATGCTGCGATCCACCAGGCGACACGGTTTTTTTCTCCATGAAGTCCCGTTCGTTTCTCGATCCAATCTCCGACCTTAACGAATCCGGCAGCGAGAAACAGAGCTAGCAGGGGCAGGTTGAACAGGTAGTTTCTGGGATAACCGCCTATACCCGTAATCAGGGTGATGATTAGAGGCACAAAGTAGATTGTTAGAAGAAGCAAGAGGCGCGGGCGGTGAATCCTGGAACCGAAAAAAGCTCCTGCTATCAAAAACGGAACAAACCATAATAGGGGTCCTTGGAAAATTTTTTTAATGATGGAAGTTGTAAGGTTGATGGCGGATCCAGTCTGTGTGTCGAGGGTCAGCAGCTGATGAGTGCGGGCGGTTTCCTGCATTTCTTCCAACACCGGGCTATAGGCAAGAAAGGAAGTAAGTGCAATGAAAGCCGCAGCGCCAAAAAAATAGATTGCTTTATTTCGCCGCTCCTCTTTGGGGATTCCATATTCCTCTAGGAAGGAAGGAACCAGGAGGATGGTGGCCAGCCAAATAGCCAGTCCGAAAAGGAAAAAAACATTGGTCGGAAGCACATACACTGACAAAAAACCGCAAATGGCCAATGGAATAATTTCTTTCCTCTTTTTGCTGGACTGCAAAAGCTTCAGACTGTAATAGATGACAGCTATCGAAAAGAACATGACTAGGCTGTAACCCCTTGCTGTCTGCGAATAATGGATGTGGACTGGATTTACTGCTGCGATCAATAATGCGGTGTTAGCAATTTTTCGCGAATGAAACAATTCTAATGCTGTGAGGTAAATCATCCAAAGGCAGGCAATCCCGAAAACAAAAGTAGGGAACCGGATAGCTAAGGCATTTTCCTCACCGAACCAGCTGCTCATGAGATTGACCAGTAGAGTATGGAAAATATGATTGTTAGCATCGAAGTAGTTCGAAGCAATATATTCAGGATATGAATAACCGAAATACATGAGCATGGCGTTTTCGTCATTCCCACCCAGCGCCCGGTTCATCATGTACCCCCTTAGCAAGGCTCCAAGGAGGAGGAAAATCATGGGCAGTATAAGGATGCGAGTTGGTGTGAGGTTTTCAGAAGATGGGTTTGGCATGTCAATGCGTAGTGGCTAAGATGTGGGGGTACGACAAACCAACCTGGGTCGATTGCCATTTAGATCATGGCTATCAGCTCAGCAAACTTTTCTATTATAGCTGAGAAATATTGACGATGCGGAATTCGTCAGGAGACTTTCCCAAGTGCATGGCCAAGGTCGCTGTAATGACGGCAACATGATCGTCCTGGTCGCCACTTGCAGAAGGAGTGGAAGCGGCTTGACGGCGCGGTGCTTTAGGAGGTGGAGCTTCATAGGGGATTAACTTCACCAATAGCTTAATGGTGAAGATCAATATAATTAGAACGGTAAAAATTACCGCCATAGCCAGGATAGAAACGTT
>CATMOP010000125.1 GCA_950072225.1 uncultured Nitrospina sp. | reverse complement strand
ACGCTAGACTTTTCCTCTCAAGAAGGGGTGACATTTCGCTTTTTTTATTCGCACAAGTCCCCCGAAGGGGTTAAAAATATCGCGCTACTAAGGAGTTGACATGGAATATACGCCAAAAGAAGAGTTTATGAATCAGAGCCAATTTGCGAAACGGTGGCTGGTGAGCCGGCAATATATTAGCAAACTTGCCAGGCGTGGACATATCCCGAAACTCGGTGGATTAGTTGACACGGTTTTAGCTGATGCGTTTATGAAACGAAATGGAATTGGCGTTTTAAATATTCCGCTCGATCCTGTCAGGCGTGAGCAATTCTTGAAGCGGTTGGAACTGAGAAGCGGGGTGTAAAAGTAAGTTTAATTAATGTAATTGCTTTGCCGCAATAAACATCCAAGTAGCCATTAAAACTGCAAAAATACACAAAAATGGGGAAACAACAATTGGAACAATTTTCCCCACCATCAACACCTCAACCGCGTATAGCGCCCTAATGAAATGGGATATTGCAACCAAGCTAAATATAACCCCTGCTGCAACAAGGGCCATCTTTTGCATAAATATTTCCTTTAGAAGTTTCGGCTACCTACATTCGGACAGGAAAAATCTCTTGGCTCTGTAGTGCCGAATACTCTTGCTATCATAACAAGCCCGCATACGCTCGCAAAAGCATTACCCGCCATCAGGAATCCCGTAATCAAGAACGCTAAAGCTAGCTATAATTTATTCGTTATCATCCAGTTTTGGCATGGTAGGCTCAGTAGTTCCTTCTGTTCCCTTTATTGATTCTGTCATTATGGTAGGCTCAGTAGTTCCTTCTGTTCCCTTTATTGGTTCTGTCATTTTTGTATCTGAACCTTCCAAAATTTTATCTTTCGACCCACTGGAATAGTAAAATGGTGTTGCTACTAGAATAGTTATGATACTTGCGATTACCAGTGCAATCCGGGATTCCTTGTTCATGACCAATCCTCCTTTAGCTTAATTTAAATTAAAGACTGCCAAACAAAATTTTGAACAATATGATTTTTCAATAACCGCCTCCTCAAATGGTAAGCAACCCCTATTGTATTACAGAGTGGGGGATAAGGGGAAGCGGGGGGGTAGGGTTTATACGGTAAACATTCAGAAGAGCCTGTTTTGCTTTAAACAGTCCATCTGGTAACTTATAGGTAATGTAAAATAAAATAGGGTTGCGGGAAAACCCGTAATCCTATTATTATCAGTGGAGCTGAGGGGATTCGAACCCCTGACCTCTTGAGTGCGATTCAAGCACGCTCCCAGCTGCGCCACAGCCCCGATGATTTTTGTTTTATGTTGTCCTAATGAAAATCATACCATGGACCGGAAAAACCGTCATTTATGTAATTATTCCGTTTTACCGGTTGATCACCCCTTTAATTTCCATTGAAAACACGATGGGCGATCGCTAACATAGGGGTAACAGGCGTGCGCTTTTCATACAGGTGCGGGTGGCCCCTGGTTCCCGGGTTGCCCTGAAACAAAATTCCCGGTGACCTGCCCAAATAAATGGATCCGTTTTCTTGACTTTCAGGCCGGGAGGGCCAATGTTAAGGTTAGAAGGGAGGCGTCACTCTTTTCCGAAAACCCTGATTAGGTCGGGGAAACCGCAAGGCGGTAGCTGGAAACAGCCGAGGAATTGGGGGGCGCTTATCTTTATTGAAGCCGGCAATTCTAAATTGCAATTCGCTTTCTATCCTGCGATGTATTGTCTTTTAATTCTCCTGGTCCCCCCTGTGGGGAAAAATAGTTCTCCCCGCCCAACAACTTCCCCATTCCAACATTATAAAAAATTATGGGAAACGATTAAAATTTGGCGTCAGGTTTTTGGGTTCCGGGCGGGTGCTTATATTTTTGCAAAAGGGCTAGCAGAAGGATTTTGGATTCATGTTTTCCTTTTTCATCGTTTTCCCTGTCGGCGATAGATTCGGCTTTTCTTATATGTTCCATTGCCTTGGAACCGTCTTTTACCGCATCGTACCCTCGCGCCAGGTTGTAATGCCCTTGAAAATCATCCGGGTTAAGCTCAAGAGCCTTACGGTGTTGTTCAATGGCTTGATCCCATTCCCCCTGTTCTTCATGAACCAGACCAAGATTGAAATAGACTTTGGCATAATCCGGGTCGAGCTTTAAAATCTCCTGGCAAATGGTGATGGAATCGTCGTACCGCTTAAGCTTCCTGTAGGTGATAGCCAGCCCATGCATTGCCTTTTTATTTTTTGGATTGAGGTGTATACATGTTTCATAAGCCTGCGCAGCCTCTTGCCAACATTTCCCCTTGCGGCAGGCCAATCCCAATTGGAAGTAAACTTCCGCATCTTGGGGATGTTGCTCGACTGCCTTCCGGCATGCTTCGATTTTTTTCCTGCTGGTCCGTCATGGGTCCGGATTCAGAGAGTTAAATTTCCAGACAAACTTCATCATTCTCGACGGTAACGGTAAAAGTATTTAATTTTGCCTCAGGGTTCGCAAGGCATTTACCATCGGTGATGTTATATTGCCACCCGTGCAAAGGGCAGGTGACCGTTTCGTCTTCCAGGCTTCCTTCGCCTAAAGATCCTCCTTTGTGTATGCAGGTGTTGTCTATTGCAAAAAACTGCCCGCCTTTATTGAATACCGCAACCTCTTGACCCTCGACGGTAAATGTTTTTCCCTGTCCTTCAGGAATATCAGATATTTTTGCTATTTTATGTTGAGCCATAATATTAACTCCTGCCTGATGTTTTTATCAGAAATCATTTGGAAACCCTGTGTCAGGATGGGTTCCCTATCCACATCTCTATTATGAATGGTTTATCAATAATTAAACAAATTAATCATTATTCAAAAACCAAGTCGCCCTCACGATACACACCATACAATCCACTAAAAAGGAGTCACCCCTTTCGAGTTAACCCCTTTTTTTATTTTGGTGGAGCTGAGGGCGATTTTCGGTGGCCCCGCGCCAGTGATATTTAACCTTAGCTTTTACCCTTCCATGACCTAACGGATTAATTCTTGTATAAAGCTTGCAATATCATTGACCCCGGTTTTGACCCGGCCCATACTTAGTGTGGCCGTATCTATTTCTTCTTCAAGTTGTCCCTTCATTTGGGAGATCGCTTCAATTTCTACTTGGTAATAGATTTATTCATATTCTCGATTCTATTTATCAGGATCTGTTTAAATTTATTATTTAGCTTGTCCCCAAGCAAAGGGGGAAGTAGCAGAAGCAGCTCCGAATTTAATTTCAGCGCCACTACATTGCTGTCTGCAATAACGTTTGTAATCCTGGGGCGATTGCCCAGGAATGAGATCTCACCGCAAACCGCCCCTGGATCAAGAGTGGCGATAGTCATATGGGGCGTCTGCTGTCTCGACACAATCGCTTTCCCCTGGAGCAGGATATAAACCGAATTTTCTATTGATCCTTCTTTAATCAAATTCGCCTTTTGTTCAAATTTCAAAATTGAATCTTTCAGATCACTCAAGCTCAGTTTTTCTTCCTTTAAAAAATCGTTAAAAAAAGATACCTCGTCCATCAGTTCTACCAGTTCGGTCTTTTCCATTTTATATTCTCCTTTCTGAGCTTGAAGCTCTACCACCCTACGTGAGACCCATCGTCTTCCTATAATTCAGGATTTCCCATGTGAACAAAAAAAATTCATAGAAAGCCGTCCTGGTTGAGCGAGCTGTCTTTTAAGAACAAAAGTTTATTTACAATTGATCCGGAGTTTCTCACTTTTGGTTCATTTGGTCAATGGATCCGCCTCAGCTCTTGAATGCCATTTCATTTATTGAACGCGCTCGCGGATTTTGGCGCTCAGGATGTCCAGAGTGATAACAACGATAGCTATGGCGAGTAACGCCGTTCCCGCCTCGTTGTATTTGAGAAGGTTGATCCACTGCTGAAGCAAAAACCCGATTCCCCCGCCGCCGACAAATCCGATGATCGTTGACATACGCACGTTGATATCCCAACGGTAAAAACTGAGCGCCAGAAATGGCAACAGCACCTGCGGCAGAACGCCAAAAAAAACCACCTGCACCGGTTTGGCTCCGACCGCAGTAATCGCCTCTACCGGTCCTTGGTCAATGCTCTCTATCTGTTCCGAAAATAATTTTCCCAAAGACGCGATGGAGTGCAATCCCAATGCCAACACCCCGGCAAAAGGACCAATACCCACCCAGACTACAAACAGGATCGCCAGGATCAGCGGTTCGATGGATCGCAAAATATTCAGTCCGGTGCGCACCACATAATAGACGATAGTACCCACCCGGCTTTTCGTCATGAGATTCCGCGCACCGAGAAAACTCAGAGGCACCGCAACCAGTACGCCAAAAGTAGTCGCCATCAATGCAAGAAAAACTGTTTCCACCATTTTGTCAAAGGTCAGGCTGAGAGTCTCACTGACTTTCCACCCCCCGATCTCCCAACTCAATACTGCCCTCACAGTCTGGAGCAGGCCACGCGCGCTGGGCGGCACGGTGATATCTTTCTGGAATGTGCCGGATGAATCGGTCGAAAAAGTTCCCAGAGGAAACTCCTGCTCAATGGCATTGACCCAATATAGTGTTCCGGACTTTACCGGTTTCATGTTCAGGCCGCGAACAGTCAAGGTGTCCGAAATCTCCCCCGACTGGCGGGATAGGACTAACGAGGGGCCGGTGGCCTCATGAACTTGAGGAATATTTTCTTCGGTTTTTTGAGAAAGGAAAAACTCTGCTTCAACGATTTGAGTATCGTTCTCACGGGTCAGCAAGTCAGGCTGAGCCAGCTCTTTGACCAGCGGTGTGACCAGGTGGAAGTCGCGGAATAATTCCCCTACATCGATTTCCGTCACCCGCCATCCATAAGCGTAAAGGGACAGCAAAGCCAGAGCGATAACCAGAAACCGGGTCTTTGCATAAAAAGGTTGGATGAAAAACCTCCGCTGAAAATTGCAATGTCTTTTTTTTACCCTTGCAGGGCATGCGTGGTATTTAACCATTGCCTTCATGCCCGGAACGGGTAAAGAAAAATGTAGCAATATCACATGCGGCAAATATTCTCGTAGCTTGGTGGATTATTTCTTACTGGCGGCCCCACGCTTGGAGGCCGCTTGTGTTAATCTGGTGAGGTCTACATTTTCTCAATCATCAGGTTAAACCATTTATGGGTTTTTCCCCGGCACTGAAATATTTAATTATCGTTATCGTAACCCTGGGGATGGGGTTTTCGGTCTGGCTCCTGCCGCATGACAAAAAGATAAAAGAAGAGTCAGAATCCATCACCACTCCTATTGATGCCAAAGACGAAGCCGGTCGCTACCTGCAACAGGCATCGGAAGATTTTTTCTATCACGAGTTTGATCGGGCCATCGAGAATTATGGCAAGGCCATCACGGCTTACGAAAAAGAAAACCAATTGGAAAAGGCGGCGAAGGTTTATGAGTCCATCGGCGACCTGTATAAATTTCGCAGGAATCTCAAGGCCGCAGAGGCGCAATACATCCTGGCCATGGAATACCACCACAAAATCAATGATCCGCTGGGCGAGGCCCGGGCCATGAGCCATGCCGGCGACTTGCTTTTGGAACGGGGCGATAATGCTGGGGCGGGAGTTTGGTATAAAAAGGGGGTGGAACTGGTGAAAGAAGGTCCGCCTCACCAGAATCAGGCGCTTTTGTTCGAAAATATGGGGCGCTTTTACTGGAAAACAGAAAAAAATATTCCCGAGGCCATCGTCTGGTATACCCACACCCGCGATGTCTTTTCTGCCCTGGAAAACCAAATGGGCTACGACCATATAAGCGCCGTGTTAAACCAACTCCGCCAGCATAACGCTGGAATTGTGATACCCCCTCGATAAACTTCATGCCCCCAAGGGGTACAAATTGCCATAACCCTTTTTGTTTACCTCCCCTTGCCCATCCCCGCCCATTGACATAAAATAACCCCGCCATCTGTCAGGGTCTAGAAGAAAAATGAAACAGTCCAAAAAGAAAAAGAAGGCCCCGCCAAAGCGGGAGCAACCGCCCAAAATAGTCAAAAAGGTCAGGAAAGATTTGGGAAAGAAAAAACAGGCCGAGGATCAGCAGGAATTGGCCCGCATATGGGACGAAGATCTCTGCGAATAAAGAAATATTTATCCGGCGAACCGCCGCCAGCGTGATACCCCATTCGGGGCATGAAGGCAAATGATAAGCATAACTCGCTGGACCCAATGGGCAATAGTTTTTTCCTTTAG
>CATMOP010000124.1 GCA_950072225.1 uncultured Nitrospina sp. | reverse complement strand
TCAACATTTCAACAATCATGAAAGAATGGTTTCGTATCGAACCGCTTTCTTACCTCTTTAAGAAGGAAAGCCGGGTGCAGTTTTTAACACGGCAAATTAGCGCTTACCCCTTATACTGGGCCGCAAACCATTTAACGGGTAAAAAGAATAAAGTGTTGTTAGTTTATATGAGAAACCTGGGATATTTGATGGATCGGCCATTTTTCAGTGATACTTTTTTTGAAGCCCACACCTTGAAAAAAATCATTGATGAAGAGGTTTATGCGAAAGATATCATTAAACGGCTCAAAACATTGGGCATCACCCATATCCTATTCAATCATGAGTTTGTTTTTGGGAAGTCCTCGGCATTGTCACTGGGAGAGAGGGCAATCCTGAAAAATTTCCTGAACCAGCACGCCCAAAGCATACTGGTAAAAAACGAGTTCTTCCTGTACCGCTTTATGCTAAACTAATGACTTAAAAATTTACATTTCACGCCAAGCCTTATATCCTCTGGATATCAGGCTTTTTGTTTTTAAAAAAGGACCCTCACAAATGGAAGAAAGACTGGCCGGAAAGAATATTCTGATCGTTATTCCCAAAGATTATTATATGGAGGCCCAACTGGATCCTATTTTGGACTCCATGGATGCGGAGGGAGCCAAGGTTTTAGTCGCCTCCGCCAAATTGAAAGAAGCCGTTGGAATGAAGGGGGGCAGGACCAACCCGGATGTCCTGATTGTTGATGCGATAGAAGGCATTACCGGTGACAGTTATGTCTCTGCCGCCAAAGGGGTGCGCCAGATTAAAGGGGTTTTTCACGGGGTCATCGTTATAGGGGGAAATGGAGCCAGATCTTATCTCTGGAAAGATGAGCTTCTACGGCTCTTGCTCAACGATCGCCACCGTTCCCGCATGGTAGTCGCGGGTATCGGAAGTGCCGTTCCCTGCTTGGGAAAAGCCGGGCTCCTGCAAAGCCTTGAAGTCACTACCGAACCCGAAAATAAAAAAGCCGTGGCGGCGTTAGAAGATTCCAAAGCAGTCCTGGTAAACGAGGCAATGACCATCAACGACCGTATTTTCACGGTACAGGATGCAAGCGGTATTCCTGCTTTTCTTAACCTATTCATCGAAAAAGTAGCGAAAACCCCTAAAATATAACTTTCTGCGCAAGCGTAACGCTGGTGGTAAACTACAATATCTTTAGTTTACCTTTGCAGGGCATGCCTGATGTCCTCTTCATTAGTCTTCATGCCCTGAAAGGGTAAAGGCAAAGGAAGAGGATATAACTGTGGCATGAAATTTATGAAAGGGGATATCACAGCCCCAGGCCGAGTGGCTCAGGCTTGTTCCTCTCTTTCTTTATGCATTTTGATGATCTTCAACCGGAGCTTGATCGCGCCATTCAGGCTACCGACAATGCGGTCGTTGGCATCCGGAAAATGCAGTTTCTGGTTGAACTCATCCAACGAATGGGTTTCAAGCACTTTGGCAAAGGCTTCATCCACAAAAGGCTTGGTCATCTGAACTATACCCTCAACATAGATCGAAAGCTTTTCGTACTTGTCCCAATTTTCAAGAATGAGGTTTTTGATCGTGTCCCCGGCAGGGTACCCGTCCTCTGACGTTCTTCCCGCCGGAGTCGAGGTGCCCATGATTTCATAAACATTGATTTTGAATTCGTCTTCCATATTTATCCTGCTCTCTAAGGAAAAACTTTTCCTCAACGGTTAACAATTTTTACAGACTTCATTTCCACCCTTTCATCAGGGTTGTCCTTGGAGTCACGCGGTACATTGACGATTTTATCGACAACATCCATTCCCTTAATCACCTTGCCGAAAGCGGTGTACTGATTGTCCAAAAAATCCGAGGCTTTGACCACGACGAAAAACTGCGAACCGGCGCTGTTGGGATCCTGTGACCGCGCCATGGATATAATTCCCCGGTCATGAGGCGTGTTATTGAACTCGGCCTTGATCGTGTAGCCTGGTCCTCCCATTCCGTGCATGGAGCGGTTTGCGCTCTTGGAATTGGGATCTCCACCTTGAATCATAAAACCAGGGATCACGCGGTGAAACGTAGTCCCATCATAAAAACCCTTCTTGGCCAGGTCTTTAAAGTTTTTGGCATGCCCAGGTGCTTTGTCTTCCAGGAACTCAAACTCAATGTTTCCAAGCGTCGTCTCAATCACTGCAATCTCACCGCCGAACGCCGAGGTTCCAGTCATCAGAACCCCCATCAGACACACAGCAATTCCTTTAACAAACAAATTCATGAAACCTCCAGATAAAAAAGGGATAATAGTCAGATATATTAATTTGTTTCCCGATTTTTATCTAATATGTCTCCGGGAAAAATGATTTGATCAGAATAATTTTAAGGGGCCTATTCTAGCAGGTTGCCGGGGAAGTCTCAATAATTGTCATGACCCTTAAATCCGCGTTTCTCATTTGCAATTACCTTTTGGCTGGACTGGCCCTGGCCTGCCTGGTTTTGAGCGAGATTTATTCTCTTCTAACAGGCCTGATATTCTTCGCTGGCCTGATCCTCTGCTTATCCCTGGAACAGTCGGAACGCATCCCATTCCAACCTACAACGCGGATTTTAAACTCCAACTGGGGTTTCTTACTGCTTCCTTTTTTATATTTTTCGTTCAACCTGCAGCTGCTGGAATTGGTGGCGGGGTTTCTGGTTTACCTTTGTTTGCCCGGTTCATCTTTAAAACGGAGTTCAATGATTATTTATTCGGTTACCTCATAGCAATCGTCTGCCTGCTGATCGGGGCTATTTTCGAACAGGGTCTAGCCTTTGGAATGATCTTTCTCGGTTTCAACCTGGTCTTAAGCTGGTGCCTGATTTTTTATACCCTGATGTCGGAACAGACCGGAAGTAGTAGCGCCAATTTCAAAGCAGCAGGAAAGAACGAAACTCCGGGCACTGCCTTGCTAAGTTGGACAACGGGTTTGGTCATTCTCAGTTTCGCCATGACCGCTGTGATCTTTATTTCTTTTCCCCGGTTCGGCCTGGGTTTCATCTCCCTGAATACCTCCTCTTCTCCTATCAGCGGATTTTCCGATACCGTCACTTTAGGAGATGTGGGAAAAATCAAGCTGAACTCGGCAGTGGTTATGCGCGTAGAGCATACACAGGGAGGGAAAAACTATAAGCCTGAATCCCGAATTTTATGGCGAGGGGTGGTGCTGGATCATTTCAACGGCAGGACCTGGACCTCCACCTTGGCCACGGAATTTGAAACCAGTAACCGGCCCGGGACAGGACTCAGCCTTTTTAAGGTGTCCAATCCAAAAGAGGTGGTGCAACAAAATATATATATGGGATCGTTCAACGCCCCTTATTTGTTTACTCACGGAGTACCGTTGTTTTTGGATGGCAATTTTATCCATGTGCAGATGGATAAAAATTTCGTGTTTAAAACCGGCGATTCCCGTTCGGGTCCCAGAAAATATACTTTGATTTCGGAAATTTCAGATCCCGATATCAGTTACAGCCTCGATATGCCTCATAGCGAGCCTTTACTGTTTCCGGGAAAGTTTCTCCAACTTCCTGATGTCAGTCCCAAAATCTTTGATCTGGCCGACCGCTTGACCCAAGGGGTCCGCTCTGATAGGGATCGGGCACGAAACATTTTGAACCACTTCGCGGATTTCAGGTACACACTGAAAATGGAGAACAATCCGGACAAAACCGCGCTGGAACATTTTTTATTTGAAAGAAAGGCCGGCCATTGTGAATATTTCGCTTCCGCCATGGTAATTCTTCTCCGATCCGCCGGGGTTCCCACCCGCCTCGTCAACGGTTTTGTCGGGGTTGAGTGGAACAAATGGGGAAACTACCTGATCGTCCGCCAGAAACACGCCCATTCCTGGGTCGAGGCTTTTATTCCGGGAAAAGGCTGGACGGTGTATGACCCCACTCCTCCGGACCCCGCTCTGGTTACCCCAAGCCTACTCCACCCACTGGCAAAATCCCTGGACTTCCTCAGAATGAGCTGGCAGAGATACGTCGTTCGCTATTCCGTACACGACCAGGTACGGGTCGTACATTTTTTTAGAGCCGGAGGCCGTGACATTTTGCAAAAACTCAAGGGTTTGGCAGATTGGAATTGGCAAACCCTGGTTAATGGAACGCTCAGTCCAATTATTCTGGCCCTGATCCTGATACTAATATTTTTCCTTGTCCTCAAGCGCCACTATGGCTGGCAGGGGTTCACCCTCTCACCACACCCGCCTCTTTCCGTCATTCTTTATCAAGACATGTTGAGACAGTTGAAAAAGTCGGGACTAGTAAAAAAGCCTTCATGGACTGTGCGGGAATTTTTAGAATCCACTTCCAGCCTTCCAGATACCAAGCGCGATCCGATACGTCGTATCACTGAATTTTATGAAAAACACCGGTTCGGCAATTCTTCCATTCAGGCATCGCAGGAAAAGGAAATTCGCGGGCTGATCGCATCGCTTTAACATAAAACCTGAGCAAGCCAGAGAAGGGCTTATTTGATAGATTCAAAAATCTCAGGGTTATCATCACCGACTGCGGAGATGAGGCCGATAGCCCCTTTATCTATTCGGAAGATACTGTGATCCACCAGCAGGTAGTCACCCGGAACGTCAATGGTGAATTCCACGATTGTGGCCCCGGATGAAGGGACCAGCGTAGTTTGCACATTCCTGTTGATAACTCCATTGACCGCTCCCTCAAGATAGACCTGATCAAAAATTTCTCCAATAATGTGAAAAGATGAAATTCCGTTGGGGCCAATATTGCCAAAAAAGATGCGGACCTTTTCACCCACTTTTACCCTCAGCGCGTTTTGCCGCAGCAAGGCTCCCTGCCTGCCGTTAAACACCACATAATCCGGTTGCTCTTTCAAACCTTTTTCAAGCGAAAACTCAAGAACATATTTTTTATCTGCCCAGAGAGAATCTGCTGGTTCATCGAAGGATGGTTTCACGGAAGTATCCGGCAGGTCTTTCTGAGTATAATTTTTATCCTGCTCGGGGGATTCAGAGGAGTTACCGAAGAATGTATTCACGAAAGAATCCAGAAAGCCTTCCTTTTTCCCTGAGATCGGTTCAATTTTTTCTTCCATTTTCTCGGGCTCTATCGGTTTCTTTTCTGCCTTCGGCTCTGACAAAACTTGCTCCGCCGATTCCTGAGTGTAGAACTCGCTTTCAAAAACATAAAACTCATGATCGACACGGGGAAAGCCGTGTTTCGGCTCCACCAGGAGCAATCCATACATGCCGTTGGCAACATGCGCCGGGATGCTGGGTATCGGAGACGCGCATTGATATATATACAGACCGGGATGCAGTGTCTTGAACCGGAAGATTTTCTCTTCGCCCGGCGCGACCAGGCTCACAGCAGCGCCGCCCCCCGGACCGTTCACCGCATGGATATCGATATTGTGGGGAAACTGGCTGTCTGCATGATTGGTCAGGTGAAATTCTACCGTATCTCCCAAACGCACCCTTATCATGGGACCGGGCACTGTCCCATTAAAGCTCCAGAACCTGTATTGTTTTCCGTCGGCCAAGGCTCCGACAAATTCCCTGGCCTCAAACTTGACCACCACCGTTTCCGGTAGAATACGGCTGATAAAAGGCGGAACATGGGGAGCAGTGGTAATCTCCAACGCATACGCCGGACTACCAAAAAAAATAAAGCACAACAGACCTACCCAGAACTTAATCCCTTGCATTACTACCCTTCCTTACAAAACAGTAAATTATGAAATTCCACAATATAAAGGTAAGTATTCTGGCACGTTAAGATATGGCACTACGCAAGGAGATCGCCATGCAACATTAGTCAAGATGTTGATTGCTATTCGTAAAAGAGGTGAAAGCTATGAGTATGCAAAACTAGAAGCTGAAACTTTTGGAAAACTTTGCACACCACCAGAAAATCCAAAGGAAATTAATTTTCAATTAAACGATATATGGAAAAGATATGAACCAATTACGACCTTATCAAATTAAAGCAATAGAAGATATTAGACATCATTTTTCTAAAGGTAAGAAAAGGATTTTGCTCGTTGCCCCTACGGGTAGCGGTAAAACAGTCATTGCGTCATCAATGATGCAGAAGGCGAAGGAAAGGAGTAATTTTAACCTTTTTGTAGCACACAGGCGTGAGTTGGTGATGCAATGCAGTAGGAAGTTAGCCGAGAATGAACTCAATCACGGAGTAATCATGGCAGAAAAAAGTCCTAATGCTATGGCGGATGTTCAAATAGCATCTGTTCAATCTTTCATTGCAA
>CATMOP010000123.1 GCA_950072225.1 uncultured Nitrospina sp. | reverse complement strand
ATGGCGTCTTGTTTGGCCTATGGGCTTGCGCATTCGGCGCTTTAATAGTCAGTTTCCTGAATTATTTCCACCGCTTGATGAATATCCGGGCATCCGCCTTTGTCGGCGCGGTGTTTGGAGCTCTGATCTCCCTGCCACTGACACCGGTTGAACATTATGAAGTTTCCGCAATTATTCTGGCTTTGGTTAATGGAGCGGTCGGCGGCCTGCTCTCCAATGCCATCATGTTTGCCAAATCGGATTTCAAATTTGAGCGTCTTGCCCATGAAATCACCAAAGTAATTGGAATTTGCTACAGTTTTACGGCTCTGACAGGAGGTCTCTTCCTCTTTATTATGTTGGTTGCCTATAAAGACTTTATTACTTATCTCATCTCCTCTTTTCCGGTCCTTTTCATGGTGGCCTACCCCACCCTGTTTATTCTGGAAACGGTGATCATGTACATCTATGTCTACTCATGGGATCCGCTGAACAAGGCCAATAAAAAAGGACGGCATATTGTTACTGGCATATTTCTGAATGTCTTTGGTCTCACTCTGCTGATGGCCCTGGATGGACCTGCAACCTTCATGCAGGCCCCGACAAAACCTCTTGCCGACCTCCTCACGATGGGGGAGTGGGATAAGATTACCACTTCAATTTGGATGCCCCTGAACTATCACCGGCTGGTGGGCAACGGAACCTTTGGCGGTTATATGGTTTGTATCATCGGTGCATATATGTACCTGTGGTCAGATAAAAAAGAAGAGCGGGAATATTATGACTGGGTCGGTTATATCGGCAACCTCATCGGCGTTGCCATCATGATTCCCCTGCCGGCAATGGGTTATATTTTCGTCGCCGAAATTTACCGATATGACGCAACCATCGGCATGTATATTATGTCCGACCGGGAATCCATGTTCATGCTGGTGCAAGGGCTTTTGGTGGGAACCATGTTCAGCGCCAGTAATATTTATATGTGGGTCAGTATGAAGCGGATTGAGAACGCTCAAAGATTTTTCCCAGCTATGAAGTTTGGATTCGTGTTGATTGTTATTTCCGTCACAATCTGGTTCACTCCCAGACGCTTTTTCGCCACCATGCTTCCTGAACCCGGCATGAATCCAGATATGGTTTTGCCGGATAATCTGGCGTTTCTGGCTCTGATGGTTTCAAAAAATACGGCGGCATTCTGTTTAGTGACCGTTACCTTTATTAACTATATTTTTTATACCATCGCGACTAAAACCGGAAAAGTGCATTATGGAAAGATCAATCCACTAGGGCCTTACGTTCTTATTTTCCTGGGATTCTCAGATATCTGGCTGATGAGCTGGATGGGTACCATTCGGGAACTGTCGAGGATGAATTGGCATATTTATAAGGTGTTTAAGGATGTGACCCCGGAAAAATTTGCACCGAGCCTGGCTGAGTCGGGCTTCCACGTCACAGTGATTGTTTGGACCTTTTTCGTGCTGATGACAGCCATCATCTGGATTGGAATCAAGTATCCCAAAACCAAACCGAAAGAAACCGGGCCTGTGCAGGCAGCACCGCAAATGGCCGAATAAGTTTTCTCAGGAGCAAACGTGTAATGAAAATTGACATGATCATTATTGGCATTATTGCCGCGTTAAGTGGTCTGTTCGCCCTTTACACCACTTTTGGGATTGCAGGGGCCATTACCGGGGCGGCAGTGATGCTGATTTATGCCCTCCTCTTAAATATCAAACCCAAAAAACTGGAAGAGAAAACCCTTTTCCAGAACATCCGGTTCAAGGTTCCTGTAATTATAGTTATAGCAGTAATCATTTGGGTCCTGGCGGGTAAATTTAATTTCCCCGTATGGTGGCAAATTGAGTTTGTCACTTTCGCTTTAGTAGGTTTCTTCTTCTTTACGCTTCTGGACTGGAAAACACTCAAACAGGAAAAATCAAATTTTGACTGGGTCATACGGATTCTGGCTACCTACGCCCTCGCCTCCGGTATATTTATCGGGGTAACAGCGTTTCTGCCTCAATTTGATCCGGAGATTGAACTTGCAAAACTCAACAGGCCCCCCATTAAATTAGAAGGTTTGGCTGGACCGGAAGTCATCGCTGCAGGACGTGAAGTGTTCGAAAACAATAAATGTTTCAACTGCCATAAAGTTTTCTGGGAAGGCAACTCAGATCGTGGCCCCAATTTAGGTTCCAAACAGATCGGCCTTTACTCCGAGGATTATATTAAAGGTCAAATCCTCAACCCTCGAGAAAATCAAGCTCCGGGTTTTGAGGACCCCAAATCCAAAAAAGCCATGCCGACTTATTATGGAGATGATTTAAGCGAAGATGAACTGACTGCTCTCGTGTCTTTTTTAAAAACCTTGCGGGACCCGACCCATATGCCAGTGGAAGGCAAATTCCCCAATCAATGGACCTGGTGGGATGATAAAGATGCCATTGCCGAGGGCAAGCTGGTGTTCGAAGGGACCCATCCGCAAACAGAAGGGCTCCTCTGCGCTGTCTGTCACGGTAAGGATGGCATCCCCATGATGACTGGGGCTCTCGATTTCAGAAATGAAAATAATCCTGACACCACAAAAATCGAAGGGGACCATACGGACAAGCTTTTAAAAGATTGGCCGGATGCCCTTTGGTATCGCCGGGTTACCCGTGGTGTTCCCGATACACCCATGGCTCCCTGGGGTACCATTTTTCCCCATCTTTATCTTTGGAAGGCTGAGGCCTATGCCCGGACATTCCATGATCCTCTAGACAAACGCACAGCCATAAGACCTGTGCCGCCCGTCCCCACCAAAGAAGAGATTGAAAAATGGAAAACGGATGGCCTGTTCCTCGAGCCGTTACTCTAAATAGATTGTTAAAATACAAAAAGCCGATCCCTTTTTCGTGGTCGGCTTTTTTTATGCCTGTTCGACAAATCTATGCAGGGTTTGGTAGAATGCCTGCATGGATATACTTATGAATCTTCGGAGATTGCAATGAGTAAGATTGATGATTTAATAAAGGAGAACCTTCTAGAGGATGGAACCATCCTTCTTCTTCGTGATAAATACATAGGAATCCGTGGTTGCATGGAGCTTGCCACGAAAGAAGTATTAAAAAGCGTGAAACAGCTTATTGTTCCAGGAAACCAGATTTTGGATGAAGGCTTGGAGGCCCTGGCAGATTCCCCTTATCTGCAAAACCTGGAAGTTCTCAACATCAATCACAATGATATTGGGGACGATGGAGCGGTCGCCTTAGCAAACTCGGAAAATTTACCCAAATTGAAGATAGTCACTATATTCGGTAATGTTGTTGGAGATATAGGAGCTCAGGCTTTTGCTAATTCGCCCCAAAGCAAGAAATACGTCAAACTGGATCTCTTTAAAAACCAGTACACGGACATTGGTTATAAAGCCCTCACCGAATCAGACAACCTGAAAAACTGTGAGGAACTGGAAGTCTATCGGGATTAGTTAAATACCCACTAGGCGTGGAGCGAACTGGCAATAGCTTTTTACTGCTAACAAAGAGTTATCTCGGCCTAACGAGTTTTTACCATCACCTTTCCTGGCAAGGGGTACTAGGCATCGGGCTCGCGTGCAACAATTTCTGGGGCCAACCATCTTTCTCGGCTTAATAGACTATTGAAGTAGGTCCAGCGTCACGCTGGCTCCGCTTTCATTCCTTTTCAATCCATTGTGCTGCATCAAAAGTCTTGACCTGCAAAGCATGGATCAGTTTTGGGGTACCCGTCATTTCCTGATCCAGCGCTTTATGAACCAACCTGATTCGTTCCATGGTATTGACATTTTCAAATTGGGGTGACACGACAACGATGGAATAATGGCCTCCACCTCCAGCGGCTTTATGGCCACGATGAAGGTGACTTTCATCAATGATTTCCACATGTTCCGCAGAGAGTTTCTCCCTGAGGTTTTGGTTTATGATTTCAACTGTATCCATAGAAAATTTAAGTTTTTTTTAGGGTTATTGAGTTTTATTCAGGTGGTTTGGATCGAAGTCCTATATCCGGAAAATTTTTAAACTGATTGAGGTTTTCCTGGAATTTTTGGAAGGCCTCGTGTTCTTTTTCATCCATCAGGTTTGCCCGGCAACGTGCACAAACAGGTTTTTTATCGGAGTTATAATTTCGAATTCTATTTTTGACTCCACATTGGGGGCAAGGTATGATGGCTAGGCTGGGATCGGTCATTTCTTATCATAACAAACCCGCACTGGAAATTAAAAGAGTTCTTAAACTTTTTCAATAAAATGTTTATATTCCAACAGCTCGGCCCCAAACAGAAAATCCCTTTTACCACCAAATTGGCCTTGGCATTCTGGATAATCTTGGGTTTGGCCATTTTATCCTTTTTTGCTTTCGGCGTATTTATAATCGCCTTGATGGTTGGTGTGGTTTTATTCGCAACCAAACTGTTTCAAAAAAAGAACGGGCCAAATTCCATTCCCAAACCCCCTCCCGGATTTCAAACCCGGACCTATTCGCGGCATATCAAGGATGATGATGACGTCATAGATATCTAGCCACTAGGCGCCAGCGTGCAATGGCTCTGCTGACCAACAAAGAGTTATCTCGGCTCAATCAAGCCTCTGCTATCTACCCCCCACGCCTAGTGGTGGGCTTTTTATAGATATGAGTGGCCACTCCGTAAAACGCTTCGGCAGTTTCCATTATCGTTTCAGAAAGTGTTGGGTGAGGGTGGATAGAGTGTGCCAGATCTTTTGCTTTCAGGCCATTATCTATGGCCAAGACGCCCTCCCCGATCAATTCTCCCGCTCCAACCCCTGATATTCCCATTCCCAGAACTTCCTCTGTATCTGGGTCAAGAATCAGTTTGGTCAAACCATCCGGCCTGCCGAGTGTCTTGGCTCTTCCTGATGCCCCCCAGGGGAATTTGGCTACTTGCACCTTCCTGTTAGTGTTTTTGGCCTCCGTTTCCGTCAAGCCGCACCAAGCCAATTCAGGATCTGTAAAAACCACAGCCGGCACACAACTTGCTTTTTGGTTAGGCCCTTCACCTGCCAGAATTTGGACAACCGTTTTTCCTTCGGCGGAAGCTTTATGGGCCAGCATGGTTCCGCCAATCACATCACCAATAGCAAAGATGGATGGTTCAGCCGTTTGATATCGTTCATCCACTTTAATAAATCCCTTATCATCAGTCTCAATCCGGGTGGATTCCAAGCCAAGGTCCATAGAGTTGGGTTTTCGGCCAACAGCCACCAGGACCCGATCATAATCAGCCGATTTGACATCCCCAGACCCATCAAATCGAGTCGTTATCTGATTTCCTTTCAACTCGCAGGAAGTAACCTGGGTCTTTAAATATATGTTCTGAAATTGAGATTTAAGCCTGGGAAGTAAAGAACGAACCAGATCACGGTCCACCCCCGGCAATAAATCACCGGTCATTTCCACCACCGTCACACGGCTACCCAGTGAGGAATAAATTGTGCCCATTTCCAATCCAATATACCCACCTCCGACAATCAATAAACGTTGTGGAATTTCATCCAACTCCAGTGCGGTTGTCGATGTCAGAATTCGATTGCTAATTTTTGAAAATAACGGGGGAGAAATTGGCTGGGAGCCTGTCGCCAGAATACAATGATCGAACCCAATTGGTTCCTTGTCATTAATCATAAGGTTATTGCCATCAAGAAATCGGGCTCGCCCGTGTACAAAATCAACCCCACGTTGCTTGCAAAGAGAAATCAGGCCATCAGCCATTTTACTAATAACTCCACGGCTCCATTCACGGATCCGGTTAAGATCAATTTCTGGAGGTTGAAATTTTAACCCGAACGCTTCCGCATTACGGGTTTCCTCAATCAACCTGGAAAGATGAAGCAACGATTTGGACGGAATACAGCCTCTGTGAAGACACACACCACCGGGCCTGGAATTTTCATCGATCAGGGTGACCTTCATTCCACGGTCAGCAGCCAAAAAAGCGGCAGTATAACCCCCAGGGCCAGCACCAAGAATAATTACTCTTTTTTTATCCATAGGACCAAATCTCTTATTCATCAGATCAAACCATTCACTGGAATGAATCTAACGGTGCCTTTTTCGGCTCAACTGTTCCCAAACCCGCGGCTCGGCTTTAGCGCAAACCTTCCCAAACATATAATGAAAAAGCTTTTGCGCATCCTGTTTCCCTACATGTTTTCCAATAAGCCGGGAAACAACGGACTCTTCAATTTGCAAAAACGGTTGCAATTGTTTACCTGTTTTTTTAACGATCTGAAGATTACTAAGGTCTGAAGCAGGCT
>CATMOP010000122.1 GCA_950072225.1 uncultured Nitrospina sp. | reverse complement strand
GCCTGGGGCAAACCCCTCGTTTCTGGCCCAAAAAGTAAAGCGTCCCCTTGTTCAAATTTAATTTCGTTGTATGGTTTTTTTCCTGATGTGGAAAATGCAATGATTCTTTTGCTGCGGGTCGTTGAAAGAAAATCATCGAAACTGCTATGCTCAGAAATCTCAACCAAAGAACCATAGTCTAGGCCTGCTCTTTTCAGGTCTTTGCCTGTAAGAAGAAAGCCAAGTGGGTGTATCAAATGAAGCCTTGTTCCTGTATTGGCGCACAGCCTAATTATGTTTCCGGTATTGGGTGGGATTTCAGGCTGATATAATATAAGGTCTAACATAGAATAAGTATGGTGGCTGAAGACACAATTTCAACGGAATTTTTAGGACTAACCCTTAGATCCCCAATTATTTTACTATCCGGTTGCGTTGGTTTTGGAGATGAGTATTCCCGTGTTGAGGGCTTTTCTAATGCAAGTATTGGTGGGGCTGTGCTTAAAGGAACGACATTAGAGCCTCGGCTTGGTAACGCACCACATAGGGTTGTTGAAACGCCAGCTGGAATGCTCAATTCCATCGGTCTTCAGAACCCAGGGGTGGATGAGGTGGTGGACACTATACTTCCGTCTCTGGAGCCACCAGAAACACATTATTTTGCTAACGTGTCAGGATCAACTGTGGAAGAGTATGTTGCGGTCACAAAAAAATTTGATCGCTCTTGTGTTTCAGGCATTGAGCTTAATATTTCCTGCCCAAACGTAAAAAGAGGCGGAATGGAGTTTGGCAATGACCCAGAGATGTCAGCAAGGGTTGTGGAGGCCTGCAAAAAAGTGACAACAAAACCACTGATCACAAAACTCTCCCCGAACCAAACAGACATTCAAAAAAATGCTCGCTACTGTATAGAGGCTGGCAGTGATGGTTTGTCTGTTATCAACACAATCAGCGGTATGGCTATTGATATCGAATCTCGTACCCCGACTTTGGGCAATGCCGTGGGCGGGCTCTCTGGTCCTGCAATCAAACCAATTGCTTTATTAAAAGTTCGTGAGGTTTATGAGGTGGCGAGAAAACACGATGTGCCTATTATGGGCCAAGGCGGAATTTCCAACGCATCGGATGCCATAGAATTTATTCTTGCTGGATCATCCACAATAGGCGTTGGAACTGCCTTGTTTTTTGATCCGCTGGTGTGTGAAAAAATCAATCTTGGCATAAGCAAATACCTTGACGAACATGGGCTTACCTCTGTGGGCAGCCTTGTGGGTTTGTTAAAAGAAAACAAGTAGCCCTGCTTACGGATTTCGCTGGGTTTTTTGTTTTTTGAGTCCTTGGTTAGTCTGACAACGTCCCAACTATGTGTGCCATAATCCTGTAGGGGTCGGCGTTTGAGGCGGGTCTTCTGTCTTCTAAATAGCCGTTCCAATTGTGATCAACAGTATAAATAGGAATTCTAATGCTCGCACCACGATCGAAGGGCGCGTATGAAAACTGATCAATGCTCTGGGTTTCATGAAGGCCTGTCAACCTCATGTCGTTATCAGAGCCATACTCTGCAATACCCTCAGAATGGACCGCTTTAAGTTTTTCACATATCGCGTACATTAGTTCTTTTGAGCCGCTATTCCTCATTTGGTTGTTTGAAAAATTAGCGTGCATACCAGAACCATTCCAGTCACCCTCTTGTGGTTTTGGGTGAAAGCTAACTGACACACCATAGTCTTCTGCAACCAGCTGCAATAAATACCTGCTAACCCACAAGTCATCGCCAGCTTTTAACCCTTTGCCAAAACATTGATACTCCCACTGACCAAGGGCTACCTCTGCGTTTGTTCCTACAATCATAATTCCCGCCGCGAGACAAGCGTCCATATGCGTCTCTGAAATTTCTCTTCCGACAACATTGCCGGCGCCAACCCCACAATAGTAATCTCCTTGTGGTCTAGGGGTGCCGCCTTCCCAGCCAAGTATTGTGCCATCCTCTGGGTTGGTAAAAAAATATTCTTGTTCATACCCAAACCACCACTCGTCAGTAACCAGTCCCTCGCATCTCCTTCTTGTGTTTGAGGGGTGTGGTGTTTTGTCGAGCGAAAGAACCTCGCACATGACAAGCTTATCTGAAGACAGCGGGCCCACATATTCGCTGGTGGGCCTTAAGATACAGTCTGAGTTCCCGCCTTCTGCTTGCTGCGTTGAAGATCCGTCAAACGCCCAGTCTGGAGGAGCGTCCTCATCTGTTACCAACACTTTGCTTCTTAGTGTGGGTTCGGGCTTATAGCCATCTAGCCAGATGTATTCATGTTTTTTCATTCGAGTCTCCTATGTATGTGTTGTCGTTTTAGCCGGCAAAAGGAGGCTTCGATCATGAGATAAACGGCTCCGTTTCTTCAGCTTTTAAGCTTACTTGCGTCTCAAATTAGGTTGTTAAACCAAATATATTTTTTGCGCGTGTTGGAAATTACGCCAAGCAAAAGTAATAGTACTTGGGGTCGCCTTTTGAATCAATTGTTTTGTTTTGAGTTTTGGGGTTATTTGTATTTTTATGAATCTTTTTGGGTTTGGAGACAAAACAACGCTATACTTTTAGCGTTCATAAGGCTAACAATGGATCTTCAAACCCTACCCTTGTATACATTAGAGACATCGCCATGACTGCTAAAACCATGGATGAGCTGGTTTCCCTTTGTAAACGCAGGGGTTTCATATATCAATCAAATGAACTCTATGGTGGCCTTCAGGGACTTTATGATTATGGCCCTCTTGGGGTTGAGTTAAAAAACAACCTTAAACAGGCATGGTGGAAAGCCATGGTCTACGACAGAGATGATGTTGAGGGTCTTGACGCTTCTGTGCTCACCAGCCCCAAGGTTCTCCAATATTCAGGACACGAAGACACTTTTACAGATCCATTGATTGATTGCCGCTCTTGTAACTCGCGTTGGCGGGCTGATGATTTGGTTGAGCTTAGGTGTCCTTCGTGCAACTCAGAAGACTTAACCGAGCCCCGCCCTTTTAATTTAATGTTTAAAACCAACATTGGCCCTGTGGACGATGGGAAAAACTTTGCGTATTTACGGCCAGAAACTGCGCAGCAAATTTTTACTAACTTTAAGAATGTGCTTGACTCTACTTCAAGAAGCCTGCCTTTTGGGATAGCTCAGATTGGCAAGGCCTTTCGTAACGAAGTAACGCCTAGAAATTTTATATTTAGAACAAGAGAGTTTGAACAAATGGAATTAGAGTTTTTTGTCGTCCCCGGCACAGACGAAAAATGGCTCGATTTCTGGGTACAGGCTCGCCTGAAGTGGTGGGCCGATCAAGGCATCGACCCTAAAAATCTGGAGTTACATAAAGTAAAAAGCCACGAGCTATCCCATTATTCCAAAACAACCATTGACATAATGTACGGCTTTCCCCATGGGCTAGAGGAGCTGGAAGGAATTGCGAACCGGTCTGACTTTGATTTAGGGTCGCACACCAGGGACCAGGCTGAGCTAAACATTAAATCCAAAGTAAAGGAAAACCCAGACTCCGCAACAAGGCTTGCCTTCCAAGACAAACAAACCAATGCCTGGGAGGTTCCTTATGTGATTGAGCCTTCTGCAGGGGTCGAAAGGGGTCTTTTGGCTATCTTAAACGAAGCTTACAAAGTTGAAAAACTAGAGGGCGGAAAAGAGCGCTTGGTTCTTGCGCTAAAACCACACTTAGCACCAATTAAGGCAGCCGTTATTCCCCTGAAACGCAACCATGTTGGATTAGTAGAGCAAGCATCAAAAATCAAGAAAACATTACAGAGCCTGCAACTTGGTCGCATTCTTCTAGAAAACTCTGGCAATATAGGCAAAAACTATAGGCGCCACGATGAGGTCGGCACGCCCTTGTGTGTCACTGTGGATTTTCAGTCCTTGGAGGATCACACAGTTACTTTGCGTGACCGTGACACAATGGGCCAAAAACGTCTCCCGGTTTCTGAGGTGCCCGCTCATCTTCAGGGCATGCTGGGCATCAAATAAAATGTTTCTTTGCGCGGGGGGCCGATGAACCGTTTGTTAGTCTTTGTCGGATCCTTGCTTTACACTTTCTTGTTTTTTTTAAGTGTTTTGGTCTTTGGTTTTTTTGTTCTTTTGCCCCGCCCAATAATGAATGAAAAAAACAGGTGGCGCATTATGGGCGCTTTTACGCGAAGCAATGTTTATATGTGCAGGGCCCTGTGTGGGCTTGATTATGCGGTTATTGGTTTAAAAAACATTCCAGAAAAACCCTGTATAGTTTTCTTAAAGCACTCTTCGGTGTACGAGCTGTTTTTTGCCCTGTCCTTCTTCAAACCAGCTTCTTTTATAGCAAAGTATGAGCTGATGTTCATTCCTGTCGTCAGGGGTGCGCTAAAAGCATTGAAATGTATTCCGGTAAAAAGAGGTTTAGGAAAAAAAGAGGTTAACAAGGTGGTGGCTCAGGGAGAACAATACTTGAATGAAGGCCGGTGGATAGTCATTTGCCCAGAAGGAACTCGGGTTCGCCATGGGGAAACAAGACGCTATGGCATAAGTGGCGCGCTACTAGCAAAAGGCACAGTTACGCCTGTTTTGCCCGTTGCTCACAACGCAGGGTATTTCTGGGGAAGGAGGTCATTAATCAAAAAACCAGGCAAAATCACCTTCTCTGTTGGAAGCCAATTTACAACGGAGGGTCTGGGGGTAGACGAAATAAACAAACGGGCACAGGACTGGATTGAGAAAGAAATAAAAAGCTTTGGTTAACGGGGGCGTGTTTTTGTGTGCTGGGTCGCCTTTTCGCCTAAAAAGACAGTTTTCATGCTAAAATTTTGTGCTTTCTGGTGTTTTATCTCTCTTTTCTAAGGATTATACGTCAAGGTTGATTACATTTAGTGCGTTTTCTTCAATAAACTGTCTTCTAGGGAGAACCTCCTCGCCCATCAGTGTTGCAAACGTAAGATCTGCTTCGATTTCATCTTCAATTCTGACTTGAATTAGCGACCTTGTTTCCGGGTCCAGTGTTGTGTCCCAGAGTTGGCCTGGGTTCATCTCTCCAAGCCCTTTGTATCTTTGTATGCTCTGACCTTTTTTGGAGTTTTTGATTAAGTCGCCCAAACTATCTGAAAGCGTTTTGTATTCTGTCTGTTTGTCGCCCTCAATTATTACAGCGCCTCCTTTAAAGTATTTCTCTAGGTCTTGGTATGACTTTATGTTTTGGTATTCTTTTGATTTAAAAAAAGTTATTGGTAATCTTCCTGTTAGGCTTCTTCCGTTGCTCTGCTCCCTTGACTCTAAATAAACGAAGCCCTCGTCGTCCTCCACCACAGAAAAAGAAATCTCGGTGCCATTTTCTTTGGCCAATTTTCTCGCTTTTCTTTGTGCGCCCTTAACCCAAGCATGAAACTTCTTTTTGTTGGAGGCTTCGGTTTTTGTAATTGGTTTTGTTTTGAGTATTGCTGTAGCTGTCACCTCATTGGTTTGTCTTGCGAGGCGCGCCCAGAGCGCTGTTACGGAAATGTACTTGTTTATTGCTTCAAAAAACTCCTTTCCTTTAAGGCCCTTCTTTTTTTTCATTGGTTTTAATGCTTTCCCCTCAATGGCATTAGAAACAATTATTTTGTTAAGCTGCTCATCGTCAGTTACATAGCGCTCTTTTTTTCCTTTTTTTACTTTGTACAAGGGTGGTTGCGCAATATACACGTTGCCGTTAGAGATTAGCTCTGGTAGCTCTCTATACAAAAAAGTCAACAGCAGTGTTCTTATGTGCGCGCCATCGACATCCGCATCAGTCATGATAATAATTTTGTGGTAGCGTAGCCTCGCGAGGTCAAACTCATCTTCTCCGATGCCACAACCAAGCGCCTTTATTAGGGTTCCGATCTCCGTGGAAGAAAATATCTTTTCTCTTTTTGCTTTTTCTACGTTTAATATTTTGCCTTTTAGAGGAAGAATTGCTTGGGTTTTGCGGTCCCTGCCTTGTTTGGCAGAGCCTCCCGCTGAGTCACCCTCAACCAAGAAAATCTCACATTTAGCTGGGTCTTTTTCTTGGCAATCTGCCAGTTTCCCAGGAAGTCCGGCAATGTCCAGCGCGCCTTTGCGCCTTGTCATTTCCCTGGCCTTTCTTGCTGCCTCTCTCGCTCTAGCAGAATCAAGTATTTTTGAGATTATGCTTTTAGCTTCTCTTGGGTTCTCCATCAAAAATTCGTGTAGCGCCTTGTTTAAAAGCGACTCAACTACCCCTTTTACTTCTGATGAAACCAGCTTGTCCTTTGTTTGTGCTGAAAACTTTGGGTCGGGGTGTTTTATTGAGAG
>CATMOP010000121.1 GCA_950072225.1 uncultured Nitrospina sp. | reverse complement strand
AGAACGACTCCCCAAGTGAATATGGGTACAGATCAGCGCAACTTGTTCCGCGCCGTATTTATCAAATACGTATTGGATCATTTCATCACGGCGGTTCCATGGAAAATCAATATCAATATCCGGGAAATCGTCGCGCTGTTCATGGAGGAACCGCTCGAAATACAGGTTATTCTCAATAGGATCCACTTCCGTAATACCTAGAGACCGACAAACCAAACTGTTTGCCGCTGACCCACGACCTACAGTAGGGATGCCCCGCCGGTGGGCTTCACGCACAATATCCCAAACCAATAGAAAGTAAGATGCAAATTTCATTATTTCAATAATACCCAGCTCGTATTGCAAGCGCTGACGGACACGTGCCGTGATCGGGTGGTAGAGTTTTCGCACACCTTGCCATGCTAAATGACGCAACTGTCCCGCGTGAGTCTGACCATGAGAAAGATCGAACGGGGGAAATTGCAACTGTCCGATGGGAAGAGTCATATCGCATTGCTCTGCAACACGACGGGTGTTTTCCAAAGCCTGTGGAACGTAGGTGTACAAACGACCCATTTCTGCCTGGGATTTCAGCCAGGCTTCGGGACTGACAGTGGCTGTTGATGCAAGACCTTGGACAGAGGCATTGAGGCGGATTGCTGCCAAAAGTCGATGAGTTTCCCAGTCATTTGGCTCTGGGAAAAAAACGCGATTGGAGGCAACTAGTGGAATACGGTGGCTATGCGAGAACTCCCAACGTTGAATGTCTTCTTTGCTGCAGCGTTCCCAACGGATCAGTTCAATTCCCAAATTACGGCTACCCCGCGCCTGTGCCACAGTGGCGATTACGCCCAGATCCGGACTTAGGATAATCACATGGTCATTGCAGTGGCGAAGACGGGAGGCCAGCGAGAAATCCGCTTTCAGGTTTCGATCCGTGACCACCCGACATACTTCCCCAAAACCCTGTAAATTCTTAGCAAGCAGGACAGCATGGGCTCCGGTTTCGGGATCATCGACCTCCGCTCCAAATACCGGACGAATACCCATTGCCTGAGCCGCCCGTTGGAAAGCCACAGCTCCATAAGTAGCGTTGGTGTCGGTGATAGCCAAGGCGGGAAAGCCTAGCTCAGCCGCCTTTTGGGCTAGAGCTTCAACGCTGGCTGTCCCACGTAATAGAGAATAAGAACTATGGCAATTCAAGGGTATCCACATACGAACAAAAAGCGAAAATAGTACGCAAAAAAAATGAAATGGAACTTCCAGGATCTAGGATATCAGCATAATCGAAACCGGGCTCCCGGTCAAATTGATCATCAAACCAGACAGGTATGATCGAGAAATCCTGCAAAAACCCAATCCATGGCAGACCGTTTTTGAGGGTATCTAGTTGCCTAAGACTTTTACTGGCAAGGACTTGGTAATAGTACTCTGGCCCCTTTGATAGAGGGGTCATTAGAGAAAAGCATACATATAACCTGTAGTAGCTAAGATTTGATCGTACAGCTATCCTTCCTCAGGCTAAATTACTTTTGCTTCTCCATCCACTCCTTCGCCAGTTTCTGGGCTTTGGCGATTTGGGAGGGGGTCATATTTGTTTCGGCAGTGCCCCTGTTCCTTGCCGCCTGCGGATGCCCGTTTATTGCCGCAAGGTTAAACCACTTGTGGGCTTGAACCATGTCTTGTGTGATCCCTTGACCTGTGGCATACATTAATCCAAGATTGTTTTGTGCCAAGAAAAATCCCTGTTCAGCTGCCAACCTAAACCACTTCACCGCTTTTTTATAGTCCTGCTTAACTCCGTGTCCATGGTAATAACTCGCACCAAGGTTGTCTTGGCCTGCCGCAAATCCTTGTTCAGCGGCAAGACGGTACCACTTCAACGCTTCTTTATAATCCTGCTTGACTCCTCGTCCATGGTAATAATTCGCACCAAGGTTGTTTTGGGCTTTAGTGACCTGCCCCATGTTCAATAAGGACGCAGGAAAACCAACAAAGGGGTCGAGTATGAATTCTATAAAGCGGGACCAATATACCCCCTCATTCGGGGGATGAAGGCTAAGGAAAAATATCACAAACAGGCGAGCATCTACCACCACTAGCTATGGAGGCGGGCAACCATGGCTCGTTGCGCTGAGAGAACTTTTGTGGGTAGGATTAAGTTATTGCTATTGCAAGCGCAGGATTGTGGGTTTGGGGCTTTAAAAGATTCCGTTGCTCGATCTTGCTGAGCTACGGGGGATATTTTTTTTCAAGCGGCACTAACTGTTAGTGATGGTGCCCGCCTGCACCGTGCACGTGACCGTGTTGCAGTTCTTCGGCTGTGGCGGGCCGAACTTCGACTACTTCCACAGAAAAATGTAATGTTTCTCCGGCAAGCGGGTGGTTTCCATCGAGCAGAACATCATCGCCTTCAATGGCCTGAACGGTGAAGGGGATCTCCCTACCATCTTCCATTTTGGAGGAAAACTGCATGCCAGGTTCGATTTTCCTATCGGCAGGGAACTTATCGCGGCTCACTTTCATTTTGAGTTGTGGTTGCACTTCGCCGTAACCCTCCTGCGGCGTCACAATCACTTCTTTCTTATCTCCGATGGCAAGCCCCTCCAGAACATTCTCGAGTCCGGGCACAATTTGACCATGTCCGTGCATATAGGCCAACGGAGTAGCGCTTTCGAAACGGTCCAGTTCCTCACCATTTTCGTTTTTCAGGATGTAGCTCAAACTGACCACCGAGTCTTTTTTAATCATGTCATGTCCTTTTATGTTTAGCAGGGATAAATTGGGGGGAGTGTACCACGGGCAGAACTGATAGATTGCAAAAATTTTTTCTATCCGCTTATCTATCCAAAGTTCAAAATTTGGAATGGTAAGAAAGCAGGTTGCTTTAAATTTAAACCGTCATTTAAGATATATCTTTTTTGCCGGCACTCACCTGACCTTGAATCGAATTAAATATTGATAAAGCTTGCGCAACCATGGAACCTGCATCATCCGTTTTAGCTGGCAGTATCAAGGTGTTATTTTCTTTAGCCAGTTTGGAAAAAGCCTCGATATATTGTTCTGCCAGTCTTAATGCCACGGCTTTTTCGCCTCCGGATTTATCAATGGACGCGGCAACCATTTCAATGCCCTCTGCGGTGGCTTTTGCAACTTGCAGGATAGCTTCCGCTTCACCTTTAGCCCGATTTATCTGGTCTGTCATTGCGGCTTCCGATTTCAATACCACTTCCTGTTTGATACCTTCAGCGATATTTATTTGGGACTGGCGTTTTCCCTCAGAGTCCAGAACTTCCGCTCTTTTTTTTCTTTCTGCGGCTACCTGCAGCTCCATGGCTTGTCGCACATTATCGGGAGGCGTGATATCTTTAATTTCATAGCGCAAACATTGAATACCCCAAACAACAGAGGCTTCATTGATGCTTTGAACGATGCTGACATTTAAATTATCTCTTTCCAGAAAAGTTCTATCTAAAGTCATTTTTCCCAATTCAGACCGCATGGTAGTTTGCGCCATTTGAGTGATGGCATATCGGGCATCACCGACTCCATAGGAGGCTTGTTTCGGATCGGTTATTTTCAGGTACAGGATCCCGTCTATGATTAAGGTGACGTTGTCTTTGGTGATAGCCGTCTGGCTGGGGATGTCCACGGCTTCCTCCTTCAAGGAGTGCCGGTAGGAGATATTGTCGATAAAAGGGATCAGGAAATTCAGGCCTGCCTGCATACTTACGCGATATCGGCCCATTCTTTCAACGATCCAGACTTGTTGTTGAGGCACAAACTTTACGCCTTTTAAAACGGCCAAAAATACCAGGAAAGCTATCACAAGTTCCATTGAAGTTCTCCAATATGAGTCAATCGTTTTTCAAAACCCTTGGATTATGGGATTCGTTTAACCAGCAGGATTCCTTTGGATACCTCAGAAATGGTAACATCCGTGCCGGGTAAAATCTTTTCTGTGCTTTCCTGGGGCGCGATTTCGCAATTCATGATGGCTCCTGACCACTTTACTTGTCCTCTTTTTCCTTTTTCTAGAGGTTCGCCATATACGACAGCCATATCGCCAACCATATCGCTATATCCCGAGCCGCCACTGTTCATCATCTTTTTTAAGGGCTTCCACAATACTGCGGCCCAGATCGCCGTAAATAAAAAGAACAGGATAAATTGACCATTCACCCCTTCGATCCAACCAGCAATCAAAACGGCTCCAACGGTTATAGCTCCCAACCCGGCAAAAATAGTTCCTGTTCCGGGAACCAGGAAAATTTCAATAGCTATCAGGGCTGCCCCAGCGATGAACCAAACAGTATTTGCAGGTAATTCGGTCAATTTGATCAATCCCTCCAACTTGTTTCGGTGAAGATTGTATTATACAATTATTTCTTTATTGAATCGCAGATTAAAGTTTTGTTTTTGTGTTTAATGGGGGGCATGAAGCAATTACCGGTTGACAGGGTTGCTCCTCTATTTCATTGAGATATTTATTAAATGGTTTAGTATAGGAAACAAATATTTTTCATATTTAAGGAGGTTAATACCCATGTCCGTCCAAGTAACTGTTGATACCACTCCCAATGAGCATGCTTTAAAGTTCAGCCTCAACAAAAAAATCCTTGATTCCGGTTATAAAACTTTTAACAGTCTGGAAGATGCAAAAGATTTTCCGGTGGCCGCAAAAATTTTTGAAAACGAAGGCCTGGCGAGCGTGTTTGTGATGGCGGAACCGGCAACGTCGTTCATCACTGTCACAAAAAAACCGGAAACAAAGTGGGGCGATTTGAAAAATAAAATCGTGGAGGACATTAAAGCTGTGCTGTGACCTGAGGCCCTTCTATGGAAAGATTAAATCGCCGATGCCTGAAATGGATACCCCGAATTACGACGAAAATTGTATTCAAGAAGCAAGAAAAGTTGCCACCGTCTCCTTTGCACCCTTCAAAATGGATACGCCATCCCCAACTAACAAGGTTTCAAATTCATAACTCATCAGCTTTTGCAAACCTGCCTTTGCTTTAACAGGGTCTTTGAATTTGTCTGCGGGCAACATATTTATCTGACCCGGAACTTTTCCAATCAAAGCGTCTCCGACAAGCATGGTTTTTTGGTCCTTCATATAAAAAGCCGTTTCACCTGGCGACTTTTGATCTTCCAATTGAATTGCCTGAATACCGCAAAATAAAGTGTCTCCTTCCCTAAAGGTATTACCGGCTGAAATTTCCAACCCTTCTTTATCCCGCTCATTCACCCAAACTGGGACAGAAAACCGATTCTTTAATGAATTGCTGGCTCTTTCATGATGAACATTGGTCAACAATATTCCCTTCAACGGGCAGGAAGGATATTTATCAAAAAGGTTCTTTAATTCCACCTCATCATTTCCTAAATCAGGAGGATCAATAATAACGGATTCTTCTTTCCCAATTATCAAGTAACCATTAAAATCCAAGCCCTTTTCCTCAGAGTACTCGCTCCAACCAAATACGCCAGGTATAATTTCTTTAATCATAAAAGGTTCCCCTTGAAAATTTTTTAATATTAATCTGACAAACTCTCTTTTAAATAACCGCTATCCTTTGAAATCTATTTGAGACAATTTGCGAATCCTATAATTCCAAAGCAAGACTGAAGGCTCGTTTCTTGATTTTGGCATTCGGCCCAAACCATGCCTGTCGCAGGCGGGAGTCCTGATTTGAACCGAGATGATGATCGATTATGTAGGTCACCGCGTTCAGCAAACCCCATGCGGTCATGCTGGCGGATTGCAACTCCTGTCCCGGTGCCTGGGAGAAGGCCTCTATCGCCAACTTCGTTTTATTTTCCGCCAGTTCCTCCAATTCTTTCTTCCCCATTGTGGAAACATCCTCGATCGTTTCCGGCTGGAAGACATCAAACATAAACCGCCAAGCCATGGTTTCATCCACTTCTTTATCTGCCAAGATCCGGGCATCGTCTGCAAATGCGGAAATCGCCTCGCGCCCTTGAACAAAAATCTTGTTTACTTTTCTCTTCATTTCATCGTCAAACTTTTGTGCTTTCTGGTTCATAAACGGGAAGGTGGGTTTAAACGATCTCCTGAAAATATTTTTAATGTGGGGTTTCGCATCGGAAGTGATCTGTAATATGTTGTAACAACTTTCCCGCACGATGATAAACTGGACTTCGATTTTCTCCCTACTTTCATTGCGCGAGGCCAGTAGGAGGTAGCCTTTTACTTCGTCTCCTCCTTTCAAAGTAAAGTCTTCATTCAATCGTGCAAGTCCCCAGAGAATTCGCGAGGTATCGAGACTGCCGATGGTTTCGATATGTGCATTCCCTTCTTCAAA
>CATMOP010000120.1 GCA_950072225.1 uncultured Nitrospina sp. | reverse complement strand
GATGAGCTGATATACGGCATGATGCCCAGTGCAAAAATCGTCAACCGGCTTAATGCACCGCCAGAGAACATATCGAAAAAACCCAGGATGGTACCACTAGCCCGGGCAAAAAGTTCTGCCAAGGCTACAGAGTTGATCCCAGGAGTCGGGATATGAGCTCCTATCCGATAGACTACTATAAGCGCAAGCGTAAAAAGAATCCGCTTCTTCAGCTCGGGTACACGAAAGATGTTGCCAAAACTATCAGCGCCGCTCATTTATAGGTTTACAACCTTTCCACCGGATTTCTCAATTTTTTCCTGCGCCGAGCCGCTGAATTTATGCGCGTGAACATTCAACGATTCTTTCAGTTCGCCGCATCCCAGAATTTTCACCGCTCCGGTTTTTTTTATCAGACCCTTTTCCTTCATCACTTCCGGGGTCACCGGGTTGGCCCCGGCACAGCGGGCCAAATCTCTCACATTGACGATCTCAAAATGTTTCTTAAAGATATTGGTAAACCCACGCTTGGGCAATCTTCTTTGAAGCGGCATCTGTCCGCCCTCAAACCAAGGGTGAGGACTTCCACCCGACCTGCAGTTCTGTCCCTTCTGGCCTCTACCGGAAGTTTTTCCGGTTCCGGAGCCAATGCCACGGCCTATCCGCTTTCTATTTTTTCTGCCCCCGGCAGGTCCCGCCAAATTTGATAAATGCAACATTCCTAATCCTCAGTAAAATTCAGGGGCCATCATTTCCCGCGCAGGCGGGCACATTCTTTCGCATCACGCAGATCAACCAACCCCCGAATGGTCGCCTTGACCACATTATGCGGGTTATTGGTGCGCAAACATTTAGTCAAAACATCGCGGATTCCAACTGCTTCCAGCACCGCCCGGACAGCACCACCCGCTATCAAACCAGTACCTTTTGAAGCCGGCCTCATCAACACCCGACCCGCTCCATAAGCGCCTATCACCTCATGGGGAATAGAAGAACCCTCCAGACTCACCGACACCAGGTTCTTTTTGGCTTTTTCCACACCTTTGCGTATTGCCTCAGGAACTTCATTTGCCTTGCCCAGACCCCAGCCCACTTTGCCTTCTCGGTTGCCAACCACTACCAGGGCACTGAAACTAAAACGGCGGCCGCCTTTCACAACCTTGGCTACACGGTTGATTTTGACAACCTTATCAACAAAATCTGTGGGTTTTTCCGGCTCCCGTTGTCGCAACACTTCCTCCTGCTTAATAAATTAAAATTTTATTCCTTTTTCCCGAACCGCATCGGCCAAAGCCTTGATACGCCCGGCATATAGAAATCCGTTTCGGTCATAATGAACTTCTTTAATACCTTTGGCCGCCGCCGCCTCCCCGATCAGTGAACCGACCAGCGTTGCCGCTTTGAGGTTCCCCCCTGTCTTCATCTGCTCTTTGAAGTTTTTCGAAAGCGATGACATGGTCACAAGGGTTCTACCTTCATTGTCATCCACAATTTGAGCGTATATATGTTTGGTACTGCGGAACACCGTCAACCGGGGCCTGCTCTTTTGTTTTTGTACTTTGAGCCTAACTCTTCTTTTTCTTTGCAGTCGAAGTCGTTCCCGTTCAGAGGTTTTCATAAAATTACCCTTTACTTATTGCTGTCTTACCGGCTTTTCTGCGAATTCTTTCCGTGGAGTACATGACTCCTTTTCCCTTATAAGGTTCTGGCGGACGAAATCCGCGAATCTCCGCAGCGGTCTGCCCTACCACTTCCTTATTAGCTCCTTTTATCACGATCGTGTTTTTCTTAGAGTCCACATCAAACTCAATACCTTCAGGGGCCGGGTAGTCAATCGCATGCGAATGCCCAAGGTTTAAAACCAAGCCTTTCCCCTTGAGAACGACTTTAAAACCCACCCCCACAATATTGAGTTGTTTGGAGTATCCCTCTGTAACCCCAACAACCATATTATTGATCAGGGTACGCGTTAGCCCATGAAGGGACCGATCCAGCCTTCCATCGGTTGGCCGGGTCACTTTTACTTCACCATCCTGAAACTCAATCTTCATGTTGGGATGCAAATCGCGTTGCAACTTCCCCTTGGGCCCTTTAACCGCCACGTTAGACCCATTGACCTTTAATTCCACACCAGAGGGAACTTTGATCGGCTGTTTTCCAATTCGAGACATGTTCGCGTTTCTTATAAAATTCAGGTTTCTCGGTCCCAACCTCTTGGCAGGACTCAAAACCTGGGATCGGTTTCAATCAAATCTTTTTTTTCGCAGGGAAAAAGCTACCCCCACAAAAGTTCTGCGAGTTTTACCAAACGTGACCCAGCACTTCTCCACCGACCCCTTTTTCTCTACATTCATGGTCGGTCATCACCCCCGAAGAGGTAGACAGGATGGCAAGCCCCAGGCCATTAAGAACCCTGGGAATCTTGTCACGTTTGACATAGTTTCGCCGCCCGGGTTTACTGATCCGCTTGATCCCCCGAATCACCGACTTTTCATCTTTGTATTTCAAATAAATCCGGATGACACCCTGCAAATTATCTTGGTAAATACGGAAGTTTTTGATATATCCTTCTTCCTTTAATATTTCCACGATACGTGCTTTCATTTTTGAACCGGGGACATCAACCCGCGGATGCCCAACCATCAACCCGTTTCGGATACGGGTAAATAGGTCAGCGATGGGATCGGTCATCATATCGAAACTAAACTCCCAAAAAAATAATTATATTAAACTACCAACTCGCCTTAGTAACACCAGGGATCTCACCACGCAGGGCTCTCTCCCTGAAACAAATCCGGCATATACCAAATTTACGGATAAATGCCCGCGGCCTGCCACAAACTTGACACCGGCTATACTGGCGTACTTTGAATTTCTGTTGTCGCTTCTGCTTGGCGACGAGTGATTTTTTTGCCATATTCCTTTACTTTCTTAGCGGAAGCCCCATATGGGTCAACAAACATCGGCCCTGCTCATCATTTTGAGCCGTGGTGGTAATCGTGATATTCATTCCCTTGATCTTTTCAACTTTATCAAATTCGATTTCAGGAAAAATTAATTGCTCTTTAAGTCCAATTGTATAATTACCCCGTCCATCGAACGCCTTGGGAGATAAACCTCTGAAGTCACGGACTCTGGGGAGCGCGAACGATACCAACCGCTCATAAAACTCATACATTCTGTTCCCTCGCAGGGTTACCTTTAGACCAATGGGCACTCCCTCACGTAATTTAAAATTGGAAATGGATTTCCTGGCTTTGGTGACAAGTGGCAATTGCCCGGTGATCACCTTCAACTGCTCGATTCCAGATTCGATCAATTTGGAGTTCTGCAATGCCTCTCCCAACCCCATATTGACGGTAATTTTTGTCATTCTGGGAACCTGCATCACATTCCCGAGCCCCAACTCCTTCTGGATGGCCGCTTGATGCTTTTCAAAATAGGCTTTTTTAAAATTTGGCATGTTACACCCTATCCAACACATCGCCGGTTTTTACACAAACGCGGACTCGTTTTCCATCCTCCAACTTTTTCATCTTGGTCCGCACCCCTTTACCCACCTTGTCGCTGACCAGCAGAACATTGGAAATATGAATCTTGCTTTCCATCTCAATAATTCCAGGTTGCCGGGTCTTGCCATCGCCCTTCATATGACGTTTAACCATATTGAGTTTTTCGATGGTCACCCTCTGCTCTCCAGGAAATATGGCAAGCACCTTGCCTTTCTTCCCCTTTTCCTTACCGGAAATCACCTGGACGATATCGTCTTTTTTCAGATGGAGTTTGTAAGGAGCTTTCTTCACTAAAGCACCTCCGGAGCAAGCGAAAGAATTTTCATATAGCGTTTAGCACGCAGTTCGCGACCGACAGGACCAAAAATACGGGTTCCCACCGGTTCTTTTGTGTCCCCGATAAGGACTGCGGCATTATTATCAAACTTGATATAGGTTCCATTTGAGCGACGGATCTCTTTTTTGGTTCTCACCACCACAGCCTTTTTCACTTCACCTTTTTTAATGGTGCTTTGCGGGTCGACCTCCTTGACCGCAACCACGATGATATCCCCAATCCGGGCATAACGACGACGGGAACCGCCAAGCACCTTGATACACTGAATCACTTTGGCCCCGGAATTGTCCGCTACATCTAAAACAGTTCGCAGTTGAATCATGACGCTTTATCTGCCTCCTCACCTTTCTTGATGATTTCGATCAAACGCCAGCGCTTGGTTTTACTCAAGGGCCGGGTTTCGCGGATGCTAATCAAATCACCGGGACAGCATTCATTCTTTTCATCGTGGGCACTGTATTTTCGGGTGCTCTTCACCACTTTTTTGAATTTGGGATGAATGAATTTCCGCTCCACTTTCACGACCACGGTTTTATCCATTTTATTACTCACCACAAGGCCCATCAGGGTTTTTCTCTTAGTCGTTTTCTGCAAAACCTTTTCCTATTCCTGTTTAATATTCTGGTCTATCCCCAGACCCGGGTTTTATTTATCAGAACTTGCTTTATTTTCCTCGCCTTGCTTCAATGAATTTTCATCAGAAGCGCGGTTTTCACGTTGGATAGTTTTCAACCGGGCAATATCTCTTCGAAGATCTCGGAGCCGGCTGGGATTTTCTATTTTTCCCGTAGCCAATTGAAACCTCAGGTTAAATATTTCCTGGCTAAAATCGACTATTTTCTCTTCCCGCTCTTTCTCGGAAAGATTTCTGACTTCTTCGGCTTTCATATTACGTTTATTACTTCTTCAATTAATATTCTTAACAACAAACCGGGTGGAAACCGACAACTTGTGCGCCGCTAGGCGGAACGCCTCTTTGGCAACTTCTTCTGTCACACCCTCCATTTCGTAAAGCATTCGGCCCGGCTTGACAACGGCCACCCAGAATTCCGGGTTGCCCTTACCCTTACCCATTCTTGTTTCCAATGGCTTTTTGGAAACCGGCTTATCAGGAAAAATCCTCAACCAGATTTTACCTCCGCGCTTGATATGCCGGGTCATGGCGATACGGGCGGCCTCAATCTGCCGATTACTGATACGACCACATTCTAAAGCCTGCAGACCGTAAGTGCCAAAATCTATAGAACCTCCGCGGTAGGCCACGCCACGCATCCTTCCCTTTTGGCGCTTTCTATACTTAACTCTTTTAGGCATCAACATGATGCATTGTCTCCAAAAAACATTTATGACCTGGCAGTAAAAACCTGAGCTTAAATCTGGCCCCTATCAGGCTGAAGCTTTTTCCTTCCCGTCAAATCCCTTAGCCTTTTCAGCCTCCTTAACGGAAAGAATATCTCCCTTGTAAATCCAAACCTTCACCCCAATAATTCCAAAAGTGGTATTGGAGACCGCAGTTCCATAATCGATATCTGCCCTCAAGGTATGCAGGGGAACCCTGCCCTCCCGATACCATTCACTACGGGCGATTTCCGCACCGCCCAGCCGACCCGATACCCGGATTTTGATTCCTTTGGCCCCAAACCTCAGCGCCGAGATCACACTCTTTTTCATTGCCCGGCGAAACGAGACCCTTTTTTCCAATTGCAGGGCGATATTCTGAGCGATTAAAGCCGCCTCCAGTTCTGCGCGACGCACCTCTTTGATGTTGAGATTAACCTGTTTTCCGGACATGACTTTCTGCAATTCTTCTTTCAGCCTGTCCACCTCAAGACCCTTTTTCCCAATAATGATTCCCGGACGCGCAGTATGGATATTGACCCTCACGCGGTTTGCCGAACGCTCAATCTCCACCTTGGAGATTCCCGCATGAGCCAGCGTCTTGAAGATATGCTTTCTCAGAGCCATATCCTCAATCAACTGCTCGGAATACCCTTTCTTGGCATACCAGTTAGATATCCAAGTCTTGTTGTATCCCAGCCTGAACCCGTACGGGTGAACTTTTTGACCCACGCTTTTATCTCCTTAAGATTCTTTTTCTTCCAGTATCAAAGTGATATGACTGGTCTTCTTTTGAATCATGGTTGACGTTCCCCTGGCTCGCGGCATATTCCGCTTCCAAGTCACGCCCCCATCCACCCGGACGTTTTTCACCACCAAATCATCCACATCAAGAACCTTATGGTTCTCCTCTGCATTAGCGATCGCGGATTTCAGCAGTTTTTGAAAAACTCCCGCCGCACGCTTGCGGGTAAATGCAAGAATATTGATCGCATCGTTCACATTTTTTCCGCGAATTAAATCTGCAACCAAACGGGCCTTGCGCGGCGCAGTCCTTGTATGCCTGAGTAAAGCTCTAACTTCCATGATGTCCCTGTTAAAATCTTACTTGGTCACTGCTTTTTTAGTTTTACCACCGTGCGACCTAAATGTACGCGTAGGAGAAAATTCACCCAATGTATGTCCAACC
>CATMOP010000119.1 GCA_950072225.1 uncultured Nitrospina sp. | reverse complement strand
TTATTGGGTCCAGCGAGTAATGCTCATCATTTGCCTTTACCCTTTCTACCCCTCCGGGGCACGAAGGCTTAGGAAGAATATCACGGGGCATGAAGGTTAATGAAGAGGATATCACGCATGCCCCGAATGGGGTGTCACGCTGGCGCCGAGTGGGAAATTAGTGATAGAATAGAGGTCGGAATAACTGTCATCCAGGATCGAGAATGAATAGAAAGTTTAACGATAATATCTTGAAAGCTTTGGAAGCCTCCCATGAGGCGGTAAAAATATGCAAGCAGGCCATGATTGATGCCAATGATGAAAGTTGCCGAGCCATGTATTCCGCGATCCAAAAGGATTGTGAAAAACATATTGAAATGTTGAAAGGAGAGATAGAGCTTCATAAAGTACAGAAAAAATGGGATGGCTAAATGCGTATTCTGATTGTAGAAGATGAGAAAAAAGTTTCCGGTTTCATTAAAAAAGGCCTTGAAGAGGAAACATACGCCGTAGATGTCGCCATCGATGGGGAAGAGGGGCTGCTTTTTGGGGAGCAGAATCAGTATGACTTGATTATTCTGGACCTCATGCTACCTAAAATCGACGGACTGGAAGTTTTATCTATTCTGAGAGACCGGAAGATCGAAACCCCCATTCTCCTCCTCACAGCCAAAGATTCCGTTGAAGACAAGGTGGCAGGGCTCAACAAAGGAGCCGATGATTACCTGACCAAGCCATTCGCTTTTTCGGAGCTATTGGCCAGAATCCGTGTCCTGCTCCGAAGAGGAAAGATCGAAGCCAGGACGACACTGGAGATCGCAGGCTTGACCCTGGATCTGGTCAGCCACAAAGTGAAACGCGAAGACCATGAAATTGAACTCACTGGAAAAGAATACAGCCTGCTCGAATATTTTCTGCGAAACCAGGGGAAGGTGCTGACGAGAACGATGATCGCCGAGCATGTATGGGATTATAATTTTGACACCTTCACCAACGTGATCGATGTTTATGTCAACCATTTGAGAAAAAAAATCGATAAAAATTATTCCCAAAAGCTTTTGCATACACTCCGGGGCGTTGGATACATCATGAAAGAATAATCATGGCTTTCAAATCCATTCGATCCAGGTTGACCGCCTGGTACGTCACATTACTGGGCATCATTCTCATTCTATTCAGCGTTTTTCTTAATTATTCCCTTTCCAAACGCCTTTACGAAAGTGTCGATAACTCTTTGACCGTTTCGGCCACTGTTGTGGCCACCTCGGCGGTAATGAATTTCAATCGCTCGCCATTGTCCGGAATCGACCAGTTTTTTGAGCAATTCATGGGGGCTGGAAACCTTAATAAGTTTTACAGGATCTATGATGGCTCCGGCAATGTTGGGTCTCGATCCAAAAATATTGATGCTTCCAAGTTCCCACTATCCCAAGCCGCTTATACCGATGCCCTTAAAGGATTAAACTCGTACGAAACATTTCTCGTGGATGGCAAGCATCCTATTCGAGTTATCACCATGCCCATTTTGCGGGAAAAGAAACTGGTCAACCTGGTTCAGGTAGGGACTTCACTGGAAGCGGTGCAGGAAACTTTGAGGAACCTGAGGATATTCCTGTTCACCAGTGTTCCCTTGGTTCTTGTTCTGGCCGCGCTGTTCGCGCGGTTTATGGCCCGGCGAGCCCTGAAACCTATATCTAGAATTATTCAAACCGCCCGGGATATTGGGCAGGGACAGGAGTTAAACCAGCGCATTCCTGTGCTTAAAGTCCAGGATGAATTGGGCCAGTTGGCCCTGACTTTTAATGAAATGATGGACCGGCTGGAAAACTCATTTGCACAAATGCGCCAATTCAGTAGTGACGCTTCGCATGAGTTGAGAACCCCGTTGACAGTTTTGAAAGGGCAAAACGAATTGGTATTGAGCAAACCGCGTGATCCGAAGGAGTACCAGGAAGTGATTGCCAGCAATCTCGAAGAGATCAATTATATGTCTAAAGTGCTGGAAGACTTGTTTATCCTCTCTAAGTCCGATGAAAACCAGATTCATCTGAACTGTAAGCCGATGGAACTGAGAGACCTGGTGGAGGAAGTGTGCAAACATGCCGAGGTTTTGGCCAGTGATAAAAATATCCGCATCATTATTGCATTTCTTGAGTCGGTGAAAATCAATGGCGATGAAGTGCGGCTCCGGCAAATGGTCTGGAATATTTTAGACAATGGTATTAAATACACGCAACCGGGAGGCGAGTTGAAAGTTTCACTGCAGGATGAAGGGGAGTTTGCCCTGTTGTCGATCCAGGATACTGGCATCGGAATATCAGAAAAAGCCCTGCCTTCCATATTTGACCGGTTTTATCGGGTGGATAAAGCCCGGTCACGGGATGAAGGGGGCAGTGGTCTGGGGCTTAGCATCTGCAAACACATTGCCGAAGCCCATAAAGGTAAAATAGAAGTCGAGAGCAAACTGGATGTCGGCACCCGCTTCAAAATCCGCATCCCCACCCTCAGTGCAGTTGGATGATGACGTTTTTGACCTGAGTGTAGTTTTCCAGGGCGTGAATGCCCATTTCCCTGCCAAATCCGCTTTGTTTGTAGCCTCCAAAAGGTGCCGCGGCATCGAAGATATTGTGGCAGTTTACCCATACGGTGCCGGCCTTAAGACCCTTGGCGACTTTGTGTGCCTTGTTGATGTCCTGGGTCCACACGCTGGCCGCCAGACCATAAATGGTATCATTGCCACGGGCAATGACCGAATCGAGATCCTCAAAAGGTGCGGCCACCACCACCGGACCAAAAATTTCTTCCGCAACGATTTTCATGTCTGGCTTAACATTTTCGAAAACGGTGGGGGCAACATAACATCCCGATTCCATTTCCCGACTCAGAGGTTTGCCGCTCGTACGGGTTGTGGCTCCTTGCTGTTCCCCGGACCGGATATATGTCAATACCCGCTCCTGTTGTTCGCGTGAAACCATAGGGCCCATGTCGGTGTCCGGGCACATCCCCGGTCCGATTTTGATATTGTCCGCCAGTGCGGAAACGCGCCCGATTAAATCTTCATAAATACTTTCATGCACCAGCAGGCGGGAGCCTGCGCAACAACATTGTCCTTGGTTGAAAAAGATGGCACCCGCTACTCCCTGGGCGGCGACATCCAGATCGGCATCGGCGAACACGATACTGGGCGACTTGCCCCCCAGCTCCAGCGAAACCCGTTTTAAGTTTGCGGCAGAATATTTGATGATCTCATGACCCACTTCGGTGCTTCCGGTGAAGGCGACTTTATCGACCTCTTCATGACGGGCAAGGGCCTCGCCCGCATCCCCGAATCCGGTGACGATATTGACCACTCCATCGGGGAATCCTGCTTCCGCGAACAAGCCTGCGAGGTATAAGACAGATAACGGTGTCTGTTCAGCCGGTTTCAAGACCACGCAATTGCCGGTGGCCAAGGCCACGCCCAGTTTCCAGGTAGCCATGAGCAGGGGAAAGTTCCAGGGAATGATCTGGCCTACCACGCCCATTGGTTCCCGCAAAGTAAAATCGAGAAACTCGGCACCCGGTGCGTAAGGAACACTGATATCAATCGTTTCGCCATGAATCTTCGTCGCCATTCCGGCGTAATAGCGGAAGTTGTCCACGGTGAGCGGTACATCCGCGGCACGGGCGATGGTCAGGGGTTTTCCATTATCCAGGGTTTCCAGTTGTGCGAATTCTTCGGACCGTTGTTCGATCAGGTCTGCCAGTTTCCAGATCAGTTTGCCTCTTTCCGATACGGTCAGTTTTCTCCAAGGTCCGTTTTTGAAAGCGTTTCGCGCCGATTTTACAGCTCGGTCGATATCTGCCTTTTCACCCTTGGGAACGCGGGTCAGGACAGTGTTGTTGGAAGGGTCCAGGACCTCAAAAGTATCTCCACTGGCAGAGTCGACTCGCTTCCCATCAATCAACAGTTTTTGTGGGGAGGCGAGAAAATCTTTAATCGCTGAAAGCGGTTGCGGCGCGGTTGCGGTAGTCATGACTATCTCCAATCAGGCTCGGGAATCAAAAATAAGCAGGGATATTTCCCATTTAATAAATTTTGGCTGTACCTCAATTATTATATTGATCGGGAAGGAAATAAAGTTTTTTTTGAGTAAATTAAGGAAGGTTTGGGAGAAATCCGGGCAAGGCTATGCCTTGAGAAAATGGTGGCGGACTCTAGTTAAAGGGACAACATGTGCCCACGAACACCGGCGACTCGCCGTCCCTGCGCCAAGGAGCTATTGGATCCAGACGAGGGGCCGGTATATCCAGGCTTTGTCGCCTGATGCGTCTTCGATGTTTACCCAATTGTTCTCGATTTTAAGGACTTTCATGGAAAAATATTTGTCCACAGGTGCCCAGTTCACTTTAGGGTATTGGGTGCCGGGCCCTTCTCTGAGATTGGTTTGATTGTTTTTGATGACAGCGCACTTAAATCTCTGCGTCGTGAGGGGCGCATGGACCCAGTATTTGTCTCCGTCCAGATCCTGCAATTGCTTCCAGTTACCCTTGGTTGCTAACAGTTTAAAAGGCATGTATTGGAACACCTGCCAGAGTTTTTCGTATTTAGTGCCGGGTCCTGTTCTTAAATTGGCTTTTTCATTTTTGATGCAAAGAGCCATTGCCGGGCTTGCCATAACGACTAATAGAAACAAGGTAAATATCGAAACAGATAAGGAAACTTTTGTCATAGTGTTTTGTTGAGAGCTACTAGTGGGCTGAGTAACGAACCGGAAGCAGGAAATGGCAATATGCTACTCTGTAAGTGAAGGAAGAAGCCTGTTTTTTCCATTCGATCACCGTTCTTAAGCATATCAAATTATTTGGCCTTCATCCGGTTTTTCTTTTCTCTCAAAGGGAAATTCTCTTGATACAAATATTGACATTTCTACAACTGATTTTAATTGTGGGGGTAGTTGCTTATCTGACTGTGAACCTGATTTATCTGGTTCGCCTTGAACCGGTTTCACATGAGCTGGACGAGCCGCCGATGGTTTCGGTCTGCGTTCCAGCGCGAAATGAGGAGCGGGGAATCCAGGCTTGCTTGCTGTCCCTTTTAAAACAGGATTACCCCAACTTTGAAGTGATTGTGCTGAACGACCATTCTACTGATCATACCGGTGAATTAATTCAGGATCTGGCGGAAAACAATTCCCGTTTGATTGCGTTGGAAGGAAAGGACCTGCCTGAGAGTTGGCTGGGAAAACCCTTCGCTCTGTATCAGGCTTTCCAGAAGGCAAAAGGAGAGATTCTATTGTTCACCGATGCCGATCCCGTTTTTGAACCTCATGCCCTGCGCACTGCTGTTTTTACGATGAAAGAACGCGGTCTGGATGCGTTGACCTTGATGCCCAAAGCGGAGTTCGGTTCGTTCTGGGAAAGGGCGGTACAGCCAGTTATATTTGGCTTCATTGCCTCTTTGACACGTTTTAAAAATGTGAATGATCCCAATGACAAAAGCGCGATGGGATTTGGGGCGTTTCTTATGTTTAAACGTTCCGCTTATGAAGCCATCGGTGGGCACGAGGGCGGGAAGGCCGATGTACTGGAAGATGTGTTGATTGCCAAACGGTTGAAAAAGGCAGGACTCAAACTTCTCGTTGCCGATGCCAAGCGCCTGTTTTCCATTCGTATGTATCATGGTTTGCGTGAGATCTGGATTGGCTGGAGAAAGAATATTTTCCTGGCCATGAAACGCTCTGTCGCCCGCGCCCTATATTATGTTTTCATGGTGCTGGCGTTTTTGTTGACGCCTTATCTGATTCTGGGCTGGAATGTGGTGGCCGGGACCGGAGTACTATGGGCGGGACTCTCCCTGTTCGGGGTGATCATGGTTTCCGCGGCAACGATAAAAACCTGCGACGAGTTGGGACTGAACCGCATAAACGCTTGTCTATTCCCGATAGGTGCGGTTGTGATGGCGGCCATCATGGCAAACTCCACGATCCAGATTCTGGTTTTTTCGCGTACCGAGTGGCGGGGAAGGGTCTATCCTGTAAAAAGATAATCTTGGAATGGATCAAGATTTTATCCAGAGCGGCTATTTTAAAACAGATTTTATTCTCTTTTTTAGTTCTGCAGCGTTGAACGGTTTTATGATGTATTCATTAACTCCTTCCTTCTTAGATTCATTTATTTTTTCTTTGTTTGAATCGGAGGTGACCATTATAAACGGGATATTTTTTAGCTCCTCATCATTTTGCAGGATTTTCAACAATTCCAACCCAGTCATTTTTGGCATGTGATAATCGCACAGGATTAAAGTTGGTTCCTCCTTAATGATTCTTTTCAGTCCTTCAGCGCCATCTTGGGCCACAGTAATATGGTCATCATCAAAACCTAATTTTTTTAAATTTATAATAACTATCTTCCTCATG